>JBFKNO010000187.1:0-5919 GCA_041629275.1 Nitrospiraceae bacterium | reverse complement strand
GGGGCGCCGGCGGTGAACGACGACCTCGACGCGGCCTCGCTCGGACACCCAGAGGTTCAGGATGCCGCTGGCGACGCTGATGATCAGCGCCCCGAAGACGGCGGGCCAGAACCCGCTGACCACGAAGCCTTTCACGAGCCAGCCGACGAGCGACAGGAGCAACGCGTTGATCACCACCACGAAGAGGCCGAGCGTGAACACGATGAGGGGAAGAGACAGCAAATAGAGAAGCGGGCGCAGGAGCGCGTTGAGGAACGCCAGCACGAGCACGGCGGCGATGCCCGACGAGAGGCTCGATACCTCGATGCCGGGTACGATCGAGGTCGCCAGGAACACCGCGACGGCGGTCACGACAAAGCGGATGAGGAGGCCTCTCATGGCAACAAAATCCGGGGCAAGGGGTTAGTGGTGAGCGGTAAGGGGGAATGAAAATATGCTTCGGGTCGACGCATGTCTGGGCCAGATTTCAGGTGTCGCAGGGGCGTTATATCAGGATTGGACGGTCAGGTCGACGGATTCCTGGCGCTTGGTGACCTTGTCGCTGGGGTCGTAGTCCGCGACAAAGACCTTCTCGTCTGCACCGGCTGAGACCTTCACTTTGGTGCCGGCATCCTCGTTGTGCATGTGGAGGAAGATCTCGTAGTACCCTTCGGCGTTTGTCTTCGCCTTGGAGCCGTGGCCGTGGTCCTTGAGCGGCATGGCGTTGACCTCGACCCCGGGGAGGGGTTTGCCGGAGGCGTCCCGCACGTATCCATAGACCGTGAACCCGTGCTCGACCTTGGACTTGACGAAGACCGGACGGGGCGTCTTCACCTCCGAATTCTTGAGCGTGCTCAGATACGCTCCCAAGGCGTTGAGCTCCTCCTCCATCATGAGGTCGCGGTATTTGTCCGGCATCCGTCCCTTCTTGTGCTCCTCCTCGAAGCCCTCGGCATAGAGGTAGGTCGGGTCGATGATCTTCTTCTTGATGTCGCTGATCGTCAGGAGGTTGCCGATGTTGTCGAGGACGGGCCCGCGCTTCTTGACGCTGCCCTCCCCGCCGATCTTGTGGCAGTTGTAGCATTCGTACAGCTCGTAGACTTCACGGCCCTGGTCAACGAGAGTCATTGTTCCTCCCGGCGTTCTGCCGTCTTGAACGGCCGGGGTCCTGGCGAAAGTCGGAACGGCCTCCCTGAGTCTCGCCGTCAGGATGTCGACCTTCTTCTCCAACTGCTCGGTGCGCTGCAGAAGCGCGTCGGTCTGGTCTTTCTGCTTGAGATACCGCTCGTACCGGGGCCCGAGGATCTTGTCGATCTTGCCCTTCTCGTCCGACGGATCGTACTGCGGCCAGAGCGACGCGCCGCCGAAATACACACCGGAGAGGATGACGTAGAACGCGACGAGACTCACCGCGGCTTTGACGCCGCCCATGGGCTTCATGGGCGGAGCATCGAGGAGGGCGAAGACGACCGTGCCCAGCATCGCGTAGGCAAAAAACATCGCCTGGAAGACGAAGGGAAACCCCAGCGCCTTGGCTGCGATGACCAGCAGCCCCCCCACCGCGATGCCGATGACACCCTTGATGAGGACATTCTTGATCAGGCTCGGCTGTGTCGCCATGGCTTCTCTCCCGCAGGATTCCGCCTCACGCGCGGCTCCAAAGTCAGTATACAAGCAGGGTGAGCCGATCGCCAAGCGTTCGAGACGATCACTCCGGCATCCTCTGCGCCGGGGCGGTCAGCGGCGGTCCGGCAGCGGGGGACGGCGGATAGCCCAGCAGCCGGAGGGTCAAGAGGACCGTGATGGGAAGGTAGATCAGGACGCCGGTCAGCCCGATCAACGCCTCCCCGATCCAGAACGTGACCGCCAGGTTGAAAACCAGAACTCCATAGTACAGACCGCACCCGAGCAGGACCCAGGTCGTGGGCGCCGGTCCCTCCTGGGCCACGGACTCGCCGGGGACGCCGTTCCGGAAGGGGGTGGACGATGGTGAGAGCCTGCGATCACAGAAGAAGTAGGCGCTCAGGGACACCAGTCCCACCACGGCCCAGCCGAGATAATTGGCGATCGGAACGCCGAAGTGGATGCCCGGCTCCGGGTAAAAGTAGATCCGTCCCAGAAACCATCGCTCGCCGCGCAGGGCGACCGGGTCGATCACCACGTCGATGAAGGCGAACAGCAGAACCGTGAGGGACAGGACCGGCCAGGATCTTCGCACGGTGGGATCCCAGACGAATGGCGGCCTCGATCGCCGGCCGTGCTGATCCGGCCCATGAGGAAGGAGGAACGCGAGCGCGACGCAGTAGCTGGCGAAGAGCAGAAAGGCGAAGGAGAGCGAGTCCATGAAGGGCACGTTCGAGATGTAGAGCTCCTGGCCTTGGGTCGAGCCCGTGTAGTGATACCAGCCGAAGGGAAAGCCGGTCCGGGTCGACGAAAACTCGCACAGGAAGGCCGTGATCCACGTCAACAGGAGGAATGCCGCCGTTCGAGGCCAGCCGAGCAGGCGCGACGCGATGAGCAGAAAGACCGCGAGGAAGACGAACACATAGGGGCGAAGCAGAACGGTCTTGATGAGCAGGATGAAAAAGTCCACGGCTCAAGCGCGGAACGCGGACCGAGGAACGATGAGCGGGGGAGACGTGAGCTGTGCCATCATGACGCGTCTTGTCCCTCCTTCTGCCGCGAGCTTATCGTTCAGCGGCGGTTCGACGCGATGAACGGGGCACGCGAAAAGGAGAGCCGAGAAAAAGTGAACGGACATTGCGTGCTCTTCCTCTTTTCCCCGTTCAGCGCTCATCCTTCCTCGCTCATCGCTTCTTAGGCGTACCCGTGTGTTCTGAACCAGCGCACCGCCTTTTCGAGGGCGATCTCGACCGGGGTCTGCGGCAGCCCGAGCTCGCGGATCGCCTTGGCGCAATCGTAGTGCATGCAGTATTTCGCCATGCGCACGCCCTCGAGGGGAATCTTGGGCGCGCGATGGGTGACGTAGTCCGCGAGCCAGCGGTTCAGGTGCGCGAGGGGAAGCACGGCTCGGCGCGGCAACTTGACCCGGGGGGGCGGGATGCCGGTCAGCCTGCTCAGATGCTCGAAGATCTCACGCAGCGACAGGTTGCGGTGGCCCAGGATGTAACGCTCGCCGAGGTGACCACGCTCCATGGCGAGGAGATGTCCCGCGGCGACGTCGTCCACATCGATGAGGTTCATGCCTGTCTCGATGTACGCCCACATGCGGCCCTTCATAAAATCGACGATCATCTGGCCGGTCGGGGTCGGCTTGATATCGCCTTCACCCACGGGGGCGCTCGGGTTGACGATCACGACGGGAAGGCCCCCGCGGGCCAGCTGCAGCACTTCCTGCTCGGCGAGGTACTTGCTGCGCTTGTAATGACCCGCCATCTGGTCGAGCGTCACCGGCGTGTCCTCGGTGCCCAGCCCGCCTTCGGGGGGAAGCCCGATCGCGCCGATCGTGCTCGTATAAACGATGCGCTGGATCCCGGCCTCTCGGGCCGATTCCATCAGCACCCTCGTCCCCGTGACATTAACGTCGTAGAACTGAGACGGCTCCCTGGCCCAGAGCACGTACTGCGCCGCCACGTGGTAGAGGTGGCCGCAGCCCTCCAGGGCCCGTCGAAGCGAGTCGCGATCGCGAAGGTCTCCGTAAGCCTGTTCCAGCTTGATCGGGCCGAGATGGCGGAGATCGTTGCTCGGCCTGACGAGCACGCGGATTTCATGCCCTGCCGCGGCGAGCGCGCGCACCACGGCGCCTCCGACGAAGCCCGACGCACCGGTCACTAGGCATTTCATAAAAAGTCTGGCTCAGGGGTCAGGGGTACGCGGTCAGCGGCTGACCTCTTGCCGCGTGCCCTCAGTTTTTTCGCGAGGCGATATACCGAGCCAGCTCTCGGAGTGGATCTGCCTTGGCGTCGAATCCATCGAGGCGCTTGAGGGCCCGGCCCACGCACTCTTCCGCAAAGGCGCGCGCGCCATCGACGCCTAGGAAGGCCGGAAACGTTTTTTTTACGCGTTGCGCATCCGTTTGAGGGTTCTTGCCGAGCTCTTCGCGCGTGCCGGTCACGTTCAGGACGTCGTCGGCGACCTGGAAAGCCAGGCCCACCTCCTCCGCATACCCCGTCAGCGCGTCCAACTGCTCGGCGGTCGCCGAGGCCACGAGCGCGCCCATGCGGACGGCGGCGCGGATCAGCATGCCTGTCTTGTGGCGGTGAATGGTCTGAAGGGTGGCGAGGTCAATGTCCTTGTTCTCGGCCTGGATGTCGAGGACCTGGCCGCCTACCATGCCCAGGTTGCCGGCGCCGAGCGCCAGTTCCCGAATGATCTCGGCCTGTCGTGCCGGATCGACACCATCCAGCAGGTCGTGACGGCTGCACAGCTCGAAGGCCATGGTCAGGAGCGCGTCTCCGGCGAGGATGGCCATTGCCTCCCCGAAGACCTTGTGGTTCGTCGGCTTGCCGCGCCGGTAGTCGTCGTTGTCCATGGCCGGCAGATCGTCGTGGATGAGTGAATAGGTATGAATCAGCTCGAGCGAGGAGGCGACGGGCAGTACGCCGCGGGGCGCGGCGCCGACGGCTTCAGCGGCGGCGATCGCCAGAATGGGGCGCACGCGTTTGCCGCCCGCGAAGAGGCTGTACCGCATGGCCTCGTGCAGCGTCGTGGGCGCGGTGTGGAGCTCGGGAATGACCGATTCGAGGAAACGGTCGACCGCCTCGCGCTTCTCCGCCAGATACCGCCTGATGTCGGAATGGGATGAAGTCAACGCCTCCTCCTGTCGTGTGTCGGCTCGAAGTCAGCGACGATTAGGCGTTGCATGACGGCGACGGGGTGGGGGACGCCTGCACGGGTGAGCGAAGCCGAGAGTAGCAAAAGAATTCTTGGGCTGTCAAACAATCGCGAAGAAGATCAGCCCGCTTGCTCCCGGCTCGATGGGTTCGCTATACTGCGGCCATGAGCATTCGATTTCGGGGTGGAGATTGGGCGCCGATGTTGCTCGGGATCGAGCCGCGGAACTGCCACGTTTGCAGCAAGGGACTCTATCGGAATATGACCTTCCTGCGCGGCGGCTGGGCCCGCTGCACCCTGTGCAACGAATTCGTGCATTACAGCTGTCTCGCCAGCGGCAAGGTCAAATTTCTGAAACAGCGTCCCCGTGTCTGCAAATCCTGCCGCGCGGAGCAGACCCAAATCGCCGCGATACCGCAATCCGCAACGTCCGGCGCATAACTCGCCGGCGCGACATCATGGAGATAGCCGTGGAGTGCAGGTCATGAAGCTCGGTCTTCAGCCGTCGGCTCACCCCTCGCACAGCTCTCGCCTGTTCGCCGAAGGGGTGAGGTTGGTGCTGGCCCCGGCGGTCTGTCTCTTCATCGGGTTCTTCACGGCGGACTTTCTCCTGAGTGGGCTCTATACGTGGCCGCGGACCAGTCGCACGCTGGCACTGACCTGCACGGTCGCGGTCTTGTCGTATGAGTTCGTTTTCAAGGAGCAGTCGCTCCGGGCTCAGGGGGCCTCGCAGGAGCGCGGGGTCAAGGCCGTCGTCTATTCCTGCGTCGTTCCCTATCTGCTCGGCGTTCTGGCCCTCGTCGGTCTGGCCGGTCTCGGCGCTTGACGAGCGCGTGGCCCATCGAACAGAGCCAGGGCCCCCACGAGGGGCAGTCCTTCCGCCGATGGCAACACCCCATGACCAAGTCGGGAATTTCGCCGGGCGCGGAGCGCGACGAGACGTGGCACTCGAACAAGCCTTCACCCCCGACGAACTCGGGCTCATCGGCGATCAGGCATTCTTCCGGGCGAAAACCCACGTCACGTTGAAGGTGCGGCGCACGCTGGAAGCCCTGCACTCGGCGTTTCAAGAGGAATTGGCCGGCGCCGAGCTCGTGACGCCTTCCGGTTTCGACTCGAAGCGGTACCAGTTCGTCAAGGGCGAGC
>JBFKNO010000186.1:0-5951 GCA_041629275.1 Nitrospiraceae bacterium | reverse complement strand
GCTCAAAACTCAACACTGTCTTTTCCGACGACGGGTGGGGCTGTGGCGCAGCTGGGAGCGCGCGTGAATGGCATTCACGAGGTCGCGGGTTCAATCCCCACCAGCTCCACCAAATCACAAAACCGTCAGGCGTAAGGGGTCAGGCGTAAGGCGAAAAGATCAGAGTCCGACGCTTCCACTGCGATCCAGGGGCCTCCTGCCTCCACCTGTTCGAGCCCGCCTCGGAGATTATTTTCAAAAGTAGGTTCTTCGTTCACCGCCGGCCTTTTTAAGACTCATGGCGCAGCCGCTGTTTCGCTCTACCCCACCACGCCTCCCCTTACAAAGGGGAGGAATAGAGATGTCGCTCTGTTTGGTTGACCCTCGGTAGTTGAGCTATGCTTCACCTCGAAGGCATCAGCAAGCAGTTTGCGACGCGCGTCCTGCTGATGGACGTGTCGGCGCATTTGCGGCCGCGGACCCGTGTCGGCCTGGTCGGCCCCAATGGCGCCGGCAAGACGACGCTGCTGCGCATGATCCTCGGTGAGGAGGCCCCCGACGCGGGCCGCATCCGGAAACGGCCCCGCCTGCGCATCGGCTACCTTCCCCAAGAGCTCGAGCACATCAGCGGCAGCACGATCCTCGACGCGGTGCATCGCGACCACTATCCCGAGCACCTGGCCAAGCGGCTGCTCTCCGGGCTGGGCTTCGCCACGGAGGATTTCGAGCGCCCGGTCAAGACGCTGTCCGGCGGCTATCGGATGCGCGTGGCGCTGGCGCACCTGCTGCTCTCCGAGCCCGACGTCCTCCTTCTCGACGAGCCGACCAACCACCTGGACAAGCCGACGCAGACCTGGTTCGAGGACTTCGTGCTGAAGTCCCCCATGACCATGCTCATCGTCAGCCACGACACGAGGTTCCTGGATCGGGTCGTCACGCACGTCTGGGACATCCGGCACCACAAGATCGCCGAGTATCGCGGCAACTACTCGAAGTTCGTCCAGGCACGCGCGACGCGGGATGCCCAATTGGAGTCGGCCGCCAACCGGCAGTCGAAGGAGATCGCCCGCGTCCAGAAGTTCGTCGACCGGTTTCGCTACCAGGCGAACAAGGCCAGCCAGGTGCAGTCACGGATCAAGCAGCTCGAGAAGATCAAGCGCATCGAGCTGACCCGCGATCCCAAACGCGTTCGCTTCAGGTTTCCCGAGCCCTCCCCCAGCGGCCGGCAGGTGCTCGAGCTGCGCGACGTGGCCAAGCGCTACGGGGAGAAGGTCGTGTACGAGTCCCTGGACTTCGCCGTGGAGCGAAACCAGCGTATCGCGCTCGTCGGCGAGAACGGCGCGGGAAAGAGCACCCTGCTCAAGATGCTGGCGGGCGTGCTGGACTTCGAGAAAGGCGAGCGGCTCGTCGGCCACGGCGTGACCCTGCATTACTTCGGCCAGCACCAGGCGGACGTGCTGAATCCGGAGCATACGGTCCTCCAGTCGCTCGAGGAGGTCTCGACCCAGGCCGAGATGAACTTCCTCCGCGGCATTGCCGGCGCGTTTCTCTTTTCCGGGGAGGAGCAGAAGAAGCCGATCAAGGCCTTGAGCGGAGGCGAGCGCAACCGCGTGGCCCTGGCGCGCATGCTGGTGGAGCCGGCCAACACCCTGTTGCTCGACGAGCCGACGAACCACCTCGATCCCGCCTCGGTCGACGTGCTGACCGACGCGATGACCGTATTTCCCGGCACGCTGGTCTTTATCTCGCACGACCCGACGTTCTTGAGCCGCATCGCGACGCGCGTCGTCGAGATCGACGAGGGGAAGGCGAGGGACTATCTCGGGGAATACGAATACTACTTGTGGAAGAAGACCCAGGAGTTCGAGGCCCTGCAGGTGACCACCGACGCCCTGGAGGAGGCGAAGCCCTCGAAGAAGAAAGCGGAGCGAAAGCCCGCGCCGGCGGCGCCGCCCCCCGCCCCGGCCGCCCGCCCCAGACAGCACGAGCGCCGGGAGCTGGCCAAGTCACAGGCCCGGCTGGAGAAGCAGGTGGCGCGGGCCGAAGCCGACATCAGCGAGCTGGAAGCGCGCGTCCAGCGCCGCACCGAGGAGCTCGCGGATCCTTCTCTCTACCAGGACTTTACGCGGTGGCACGAGCTTCATTTGGAGCACGAACGCTGGTCGCATGAGCTGGAGAAGCTGACCGCCCGCTGGGCCGACTTGTCCCAGGAGCTCGAAGGGGTGAAGAAGAAGCTGGAGGTGCTGGACTAAGCGGTTTCCTTCAGCGTTTCGTCCAGATAGAGGTACAGCCAGCGGTTCTTTTCCTTGGTCACGATGCTGTCCCAGACGACCCCGATGAGAAATCCCTTCTCCCAGGTCTTGGTCCAGGCCACCTTTCCCGCCAGCTTTTCCTGCTGCTCGTCGCCATTCTGATCGAGGAAGGCGAGGGCGACAGTGACCGCCTCATTCGGCTTGATTTGCTGCTTGGCGTGCAACCCAGCTCCGACGCGGTTCACGTTGTCGAGGACGGCGGAGACCGATCCGTCCTTTCCGCCTTGCCGGTTGATCAAGGCCGCTCCCGTGAGCCGGACGCGGACCGAGCGACGCCGATCGTCCGAAACGCTCGGCGAGCCCAGATTTTGCATGGATTTTTTCTCCCTTGGCATAGATCAGTAGTATACTCCAACTGCGGCACATATCCAACACTTTCGTAAGTCCCCATTTTCATGACGATTTAGGCCTGTAATAGCGCCTGTCGGCGAGCTCGTCGGGCAGATGCTTCTGGCTCGTCCTGGCCGACGGGTCGTCGTGCACATATTTGTAGCCCTTCCCGTATCCCAGGTCCCTCATCAGCGAGGTCACGGCGTTTCGGAGGTGCGGCGGCACAGGGAGATTGCCGTGCTCCTGGGCATCCCTTGTGGCCTCGAGGAGCCCGACATACGACGCGTTGTCCTTGGGACAGCCGGCCAGGTAGGTCGTCCCCTGCGCCAGATTGATCCTCGCCTCGGGGAGGCCGACGACCTCGACCGCATGGAAGACCGCCGTCGCCACGACCAGCGCGAGCGGGTTCGCGTTCCCGATATCCTCCGACGCGAAGATCACCATCCGTCGCGCGATGAACTTCGGATCCTCCCCGCCCTCGATCATCCGGGCCAGCCAGTACAACCCGCCATCCGGGTCTGAATCGCGCAAGCTCTTGATGTAGGCGGAGATCAGGTTGTAGTGGTCCTCCCCCGCCTTGTCGTGGCGGAGCACCCTGCGCCCGATCGCGGCCTTGAAGGCCTGCTCATCGATCACGACCCGGCCTTGCGCGTCCGCCGGGGTCTGCCCGACGACGAACTCCAACCCATTCAAGAGCGCCCGTGCGTCCCCGTTGGCAAAGCCGATGAGCTGCTCCCTGCCCTCCGGAGTCAGGTCGACGCCGGCCCCGCCCAGGCCCCGGTCCGCGTCGGACCGCGCGCGGTCGAGGATGCGGCCGAGAGCCGCATCCGACAGCGGCGCCAGCACGACGACCAGTGAGCGCGAGAGCAAGGGCCCGATGACCTCGAAGGACGGATTTTCCGTGGTCGCCCCCAGCAGAATGATCGTGCCGTTCTCGACGTGGGGGAGAAACGCGTCCTGCTGCGCTTTGTTGAAGCGGTGGATCTCGTCCACGAAGAGGATGGTGCGTCGTCCATGGAGGCGCCGTTGCTGCGCGGCGGTCCCGATGATGCGACGCAGCTCGGGGATGCCGCTCGTGACCGCCGAGAAGCTCACGAACTCCGCCTTGGTCAGGTGCGCGACGATCCGCGCCAGCGTCGTCTTGCCGGACCCCGGCGGCCCCCACAGGATGAGGGAGGCGAGGCTGTCCGACTCGATCGCGCGGCGGAGCGGCCGGCCGGGCGCCACGACATCCTCCTGCCCGACGAACTCCTCGAAGGTCCTCGGCCGCATGCGCTCGGCGAGGGGCGCAAAGGCCTCGGCCTCCGCGGCCGGCTGCTCGAAGAGCGGGGATTGATCGGGTTGGTCGTGCATTGAGCTGCCCATTGTCTCGAGCCCCCTCACCCTTGCCCTCTTGTAGCCGCACCATCTTATGGTGCCGTCGCCCATCGCACCCATACGGCCGCATAAGATGCGGCAGCTACAGGAATTGGACAAGCTCCCGAACCGGGGCGAATTGTATACGGGTTGTCATCGCGGCGGCAAATATGGGCAAGCGGTCATGGGAATTGACGCAGGCTGAGGCATATGCTAGCTGAAGGTTTTCAGAGGAGGTGTTGGACGCATGAAAGCCACGGTCAACGGGATTCAGCTCGGGTACACGGACGAGGGCCGTGGCACGCCGATCGTCTTGCTCCACGCCTTTCCCCTGAACCGCGCCATGTGGGAGCCCCAGGTGCGCGCCCTGTCCGGCCGGTTCCGCGTCATCACGGTCGACCTGCGCGGGCATGGGGAATCCGATGCGCAGCTCTGGAACTTTCCCCTCAGCCAGTACGCCGACGACGTCCATGCGCTGCTCGAGCACTTGCGGATTCCCCAGGCCGTCCTGGTCGGGCTCTCCATGGGGGGATACGTGCTCTTCGCGCTCTATCGACGATACCCTCAGCAGGCCCGCGCCCTGATCCTGGCCGACACCAGGGCGCAGGCCGACTCCGACGAGGGCCGCCAGGGGCGATGCGCCATGGCGCAAGCGGCCTTCGCCCAGGGCCACGCCCCCATCGTCGACACGATGCTCCCGAAGCTCCTGTCGCCCGCGTCGCGCGACGGCCGGCCCGAGCTGGTCGCCCGCGTCGCGGACATGATCAGGAGCACGCCGGTCAGCGGCATCATCGTCGACTGCATGGCGATGGCCGGCCGGCCGGATTTCCTCCCCCTGCTCAAGGACATCGCCTGCCCGACCCTGGTCCTGGTGGGCGAGCAGGATCAAGCGACCCCGCCCGCCGACGCCCGCACGATCGCCGACGGGATCACGGGTGCGCAGCTCCAATTCATCCCCGGCGCGGCGCATCTGAGTAATCTCGAGCAGCCGGAGGAGTTCAATCGGGCGGTGGCGGAATTCGTGGGATCGCTTAAGTAGCGGGCACTTCCTTCTCCGTCATGCCCGCGAAGGCGGGCATCCATCTTTTTCCTGATGCCTGGATGCCTGCGTACGCAGGCATGACAGAAAAAGAAGCGGAGGCGAATCAATTCGCCGGATCCACGGACGCGAAAGACGCTAGAGACGCAACGGACGCGATTGACGAGGATTTCAGTCTGGTCAGACCGAGGCCGGGGTGCCCCGGATGAGGCGGAGGAACTCGTCGCGGGTTTGCTGCTGCGTGCGAAAGACGCCGAGCATCTCGCTCGTCACGGCGACGGTATTCTGCTTCTCGACGCCGCGCATCATCATGCAGAGGTGCCGCGCCTCCATGACGACGGCGACCCCGTGGGGCTTCAGCTTGCTTTGCAGCGCCTCGGCGATCTCCACCGTGAGGCGCTCCTGCACCTGGAGGCGGCGACTGAAGGTATCGACCACGCGCGGGATCTTGCTCAGGCCGACGACTTTCTTGTTGGGCAGATAGCCGACGTGGCAGCGGCCGAAAAATGGGAGCAGATGATGTTCACATAAAGAGAAAAAGTCGATGTCCTTCACGATGACCATCTCGTCGTACTCGATGGGGAACAGCGCGCCATTGAGCAGATGGTCCACGTCCTTCTGGTAGCCCTGCGTCATGAACCGCAGCGCCCGCTCCACCCGTTCCGGGGTCTTGAGGAGCCCGTTGCGTTTGGGGTTCTCCCCCAGAATGAGGAGCATCCGCTCGACGAGATCGCGCAGCTCGGTCGGGTGCCCGTTGCCCTTGACCTCCTGCTTGTGATTGGCTACTCGTCTCGTTGCCACGTGCTTCCTCTTTCCTACACGGCTCGGAAATGTTTGTACGACGTTCGCTCCGATCATCCGGAGCTTTTGAGGTGGCACAAGAAGCCCGAATTACAGTAGCTGCCCCTCGACTGGGCTCGGCCCGCGGCGAGCTC
>JBFKNO010000185.1:0-5954 GCA_041629275.1 Nitrospiraceae bacterium | reverse complement strand
GATCGAGCTCGGCATCACCGCGGCCGAGACGGGTCACCTGGTCTTCGGCACGCTCCACACCTCCACCGCGCCCAAGACCGTGGACCGCATCATCGACGCGTTCCCCCCGAACCAGCAGGCGCAGATCCGCACGCAGCTGGCGGAATCACTCGAGGGCGTCCTGACGCAGACGCTGCTCAAGAAGAAGACGGGCGGCCGCGTGGCGGCCGTGGAAATTCTGGTGGGCACCCCCGCGGTGCGCAACCTCGTCCGGGAGGGGAAGCTGCACCAGATCCCGGGCGTCATGCAGGCCAGCCAACGCGAAGGCATGCAGACCATGGACATGGCGCTGGTCGACCTGGCGACACGTGGCGTGATCACCAAGGGCGAGGCTCAAAGTCGGAGCTCGAACCCGAACCTCTTCGGAGCGGCCTCAGGCGCCGGCGTCGCGTAGGAATTTGGAGGGAGACGATGGATGTCAAACAACTGCTCAAGGGCATGGTGCAGCGCGAGGCGTCCGACCTGTATCTGACCGTTGACCGTCCCCCAACCTACCGCGTCCACGGCTCCACGGTCCCGACCAACGACCCGGCCCTGACCAACGAGCAGCTCGAAACCCTTGCCATCTCCCTCATGCGCGGACAGCAGCGCGGCGAGTTCGAGACCTCGATGGAAATGAACATGGCCCTGTACTACAAGGAGCTGGGGCGATTCCGGGTCAACGTCTACCGCCAGCGCGGCAACGTGGGCATGGTGTTCCGGCACATCAAGGCGGAGATCATGACCATCGACGCGCTCGAGCTGCCGCCCCAGATCAAAGACATCTCGATGAGCAAGCGCGGGCTGGTGCTCGTCGTCGGGGCCACCGGCTCCGGCAAGAGCACGTCGCTGGCCGCCATGATCGACCACCGGAACAAGAACCAGGCCGGTCACATCATTACGGTGGAGGATCCGATCGAGTTCGTGCACGAGCACCGGCGCTCGCTCGTCACCCAGCGCGAGGTGGGATTCGACACGCTGTCATACCAAAACGCATTGAAAAACACGTTGCGGCAGGCCCCCGACGTGATTCTGATCGGCGAGATCCGGGACCTGGAGACCATGGAGTCCGCGATCACGTTCGCCGAGACGGGGCATCTCTGTCTGGCGACGCTCCACTCGAACAACGCCAACCAGGCGATCGAGCGCATCATGAACTTCTTCCCGGTCGAGCGCCACGCGCAGATTTACCTGCAGCTCTCCCTGAACGTCCGGGCCATCATCTCGCAGCGGCTCATCCCGTCGGTAGACGGCAGGCGCGTCCCGGCCTGCGAGATCATGCTGGACACGCCGCGCATCAGGGACCTGATCAAGAAAGCCGAGGTGGACACCCTGAAGGAGGCCATGGAGCAGAACCTCCAGGAAGGGTGCCAGACCTTCGACCACGTGTTGTTCGAGTACTACAAGCAGGGGCGCATCTCGGCCGAGCAGGCCTTGATCAACGCCGACAGCGCCAACAACCTCCGCCTGAAGATCAAGCTCGAAGGCATGAGGGGCCCCGAGCCCGGCGCCGCCCCGCCGCGGCCCGCCCCCGCCGCGCCAAAGCCCGCCGCGCAAGCGCCCCGGCAGGGACAGAGCGGCTTCCAGATCAAGGGCGGCCAGCAGGGCAATCCAGTCCGCAAGTAACCTCGGCCCATCAAGCCGGACGCCTGCGTCCATGACGGGGCGGCTTCGGCCCGTCCTGATCGCCCCTCCACCTCGTCAGTGCAGCTGGACGAGGTAGCCGGCGATCTTGTCGAGGGCCTGCGCCGTCATCTTCTTCCCATACCAGTGCGGCATCGCGCGATCCGGGTACCCCGGCACCACATAGACGCTCGGGGTCAGGATGGATTCAATGACGTACTCCCTCACCGTCTCCGCGCGGCCTTGGTAGCGCGGATCTGCCAGGCGCTGCCGTCCGGTCGTGCCCAGGATCAACGGCGGTCCCACGCGTCCCCGCGCGCCCTCGATCCCGGGAATGACGTGGCACACGGGACAGCCCGCCCGCGTGAAGATCTCCTTCAGCGGCTCGTCTCCGGTCACCAGCGGCACGGCATCCCGGGAGACGGTCGGCTTGTTCCCAACCGGTGTGGCGGTGGTGTTTCGGGTCGGTTCGACCAGGAGGAAGGACAACAGGACCAGCAGCAGCACCGCCGTCGCGATGATGGCCGTCCAGTGTTGCTCGTTGAGAGAGCGGAGCCTGGCTCGAAGGGACCCCCTGGACCGGCTCTCACTCACCCGCCCGACCCGGGCGCCCATTTGATCGTGCAGCCGATGGCCTGCGTGATCGGCTCGGCCGGCTCCTGCCGGCACAGGAGGGCTTCCACGGCGTCCCGCAGATACTGACGGGTCACCGCCTCGGGTCGCTGCCAGTTGTCATCGATCTTGCCGGTGTAGCGAAGGCGCCGCTCGTGATCGAAGACGAAGAGCTGCGGGGTGTGGGTCGCGCCATACGCTCTGGCGACCGCCTGCGTCGCGTCTCGCAGGTAGGGAAAATTGAACGCCTTCTCCCGGGCCCGCTTGACCATGTGGTCGAGCCCATCCTCGGGATAGGTCCCGTCGTCGTTGGAGTTGATCGCGACGACTTGCACGCCGCGCGCCGCATAATCCCGCTGGATCGCGATCAGCCGGTCTTCGTAGGCCTGGACATAAGGGCAGTGATTGCAGGAGAAGACCACGAGCACCACGGGCTTGTCGGCGAAGTCCGCCAGCCCGTGCTCGCGTCCATCGACGCCACGCAGCGAGAAGTCCGGAGCCACCTCCCCAATCTTGAGCGCCTCGTGTGTTGGCTTCATCCTGCCCCCTTACGCCTCACGCCTTACGCCTCCCGTCCCTTTCACTTCCCCTGCATATCCATGACGCAGCGGACCCCGACGGTCAGGTCCTGGTAATCGGGAGGGGCCGATACCCGCGCCGTGGTCCGCAGGCCCACCGGGGTATCAGACCACGATCCCCCCCGGATGACGTGAGCCTCGCCCTCTTCCGGCCCTTTTGGGCTCTCCTTGGGGCTGCGCGTGTAGTATTCACGATCATAGAAATCCGCGACCCACTCGGCCGCGTTCCCGGACATGTGATACAGGCCATAGGGGCTCTTCCCCCCCTCCTTCAGGCCATGCCGGATGCTCATGCCCGAGACCCCGCTCTCGACCGGCACGAGCGTGATCGCATAGCTCACCCAGACGCCCCGATTGTAGTTCGCGATGTCGACGAACGGCTGCATGTGCCCCCACGGATAGCGACGGCCGTCCGTCCCGCGAGCCGCCTTTTCCCACTCGGCCTCCGTGGGCAGACGCTTTCCCGCCCACTTGCAATAGGCCGCCGCGTCCGTCCAGGACAGGCCGACCGCCGGATGCTCCCCGACCTCCGCGACGGCTTCCGGGTCCCAGAGCGGAGGCGGCATGTGTCCCGTCGCCTGCATGAATTGGTCGTAGCGCGTCATCGTGACTTCGAACTTGTCGATGGCGTAGGCCGGCAGCCCGACTTTATGCTCGGGGCGCTCATTGCTCCGAGCTTCGGTGGCATTCGTCCCCATCATGAACTCACCTGCGGGAATGACGACCATCGGCGCGCCATCCTTTCCGACCGGCCCCCCGGGGGAGACGCCATCTTCGCCCGCAGCCCCCTGCGCCGTGATGGCCGCCCCACCCCCGGCGACAAGAACGCCGATGAGTCCCAGCGTAATGCCCACATGCTTGCTTCCTCTCATCGCACCCTCCTCAAGACGGATCAGGCCAATCCTCGCCCGCAACGGGCGCGGACACGGTGCAGTCTACTCAGGTGCGTGGGGAAACACAACGCCGGGGCGTAAGAAGGAGGGGCCTAAGCCCTGGTCACGCTCGGCTCCACCGAGATGACCTCCGGCGGTCCGACCTCGAAGCCGGGCTCGTGGCGTAGCGACCCGGGCGGGAGGGCCTCCCACAGGGGGCCCAGGTCCTTCTGCATGCGAGAGATGTAGAACGGGGGGATCGAGTCGGTTTCCCGCTCGAAGAAGCGGCGCACATCCCGATCGGCCTCCAGCAAGCCCCGGATAGTCGAGTGGTACCGGAGCCGGCCAAACCCCTCGGATGAGACCGCCCGCAGCAGGTTCATCCACTTGGGAATGAATCCGTGCGTGGCCTGGAATCGCCGCGCGATCCGTGGCCAGGAGAAGGCGTGCCGCGTCACATCGACGAGGTGGTCGTAAAATTCGGGCCACCGGTAAGATTTGGGGACCACGTTCATGGACTTGTTGTTATCGAGGAAGTGAAACGGGAACGGCAGGATTCTCCCCTCACGCTGCAGGTCCTGGTTGAGCGCCACCGCTTTTCCGAAGGCCGTGAACAGCGAGAACGCCGGAAACGCGCCGGGTGACCAATCCAGGAATCGCTTGGTCAGCTCGAACGGCTCGGGCCCCTGGTCCGTGTCCAGCCCCAGGACGAAATTCGTCTGGACGTAGGGGATGTACCGCAAGATCGTGTTGATATGCTCGGACACCTGCTTGACCTTGTCGAGCCCCGCATTGCGACCCGTTCTCGATTTATCCCCCATCGAATACCACGACTCGATACCGGGCAGCACGGCCTTGAAGCCGTTTTGCTTCATCCGCTTGAGATGGGGCTCGGACAGCAGCGACAGCGTCATCTCGGCGATGAAATCGATCCGGTCGTGCCCGACCGCCTCTTCGATGGCCGTCATGCAACTGTCGAAGCGCACGCCGAAATTGGGATCGTGCCACCCCACGCGCGGTCGTGCGGCTTTGGTGAGCAGGAAACGCAGATCCTCGGTCATTTGGTCGAACGAAATGGTCTGATAGTCCACGTCCGAGTCGATACAGAAGCTGCAGGTGTAGGGGCAGCCAAGGCTGGCGATCATGGGCACGATCTTGATGGTGGGGGCCTTGGCCAGGGTGGGCTCGATGAATTTCCAGCGCTCCTTCACCCCGGGAAGGTGTTCGGGCTGTCGCTCCGCAGCGAGGTATCGGCCTTGGGTGCGAGCCGGCGCCAGGTCCTGCAGGACTTCCTGGATGATCTCTCGGTTGGTAAAGCCCAGGACGTAATCGAAGAACCGGGCGGCGTCCTGCGGGTAGCTCCGGGCATGGGGCCCGCCCAGGACCGTGATCGTACCCCGGCGCCGGAACAAATTGCTGATGGCGTAGGCCGTCAGCGCCGACCGCGTGAAGGCGCCGATGAAGAGGAGATCCGTCTCGTCCAACAACTCACGCTCGAGATCCTCCCTCCCCGTGTAGCAGACGTACCGCACCTCGTGCCCCGCCTGCTCGCACCACACCGCCACCACTTGGGGCATGATGCTGGCCAGGTTGGGATTCATGACGCGACCGTAGAGGCGCTTCGTGGGCCCCTTGGTCACGAGATCCAGGATGGTGATGCGAAGGCGGCGCAAACGTTCCTTACAATTCTGTCTCTCTACACGCAGGCAGGGTCAGGCAGCCTGACCTTCTGTGCGGTGGGCAGGGAGCAGGCTTGAAACCGGAATTGTCTGTGTTGACGCTCGGGATTGGGGAAGCCTTCCTGGTGCACGTTGTACCAGGCACATAGTGAACGACCTGTGGCTCCAGGTCAATTAATTTCGGTTGGCCCGGTCGCGTTGTCCGCGTCAGAAGCCTGCCCCTCGACCGCCCCGAGCGGGACGCTCACGGTGAGAGCCCAGGAAGGGGTGACGTTGAGGTGGCCCTGATTTCACATCAAGGGTCGACTCGAGCCGTCGCCGGCAGCGTCGATCGAGTGCGTGGGGGGGAGCCCCATTGCGGTGGAGGAGGGCGAGGACAAGGTTCGGCGTCAGGCCAGGGAACAGGACCAAAAAATACTGGCGGGGCAGTCTTGTCCAACATAGCGCGGCGTGGTCGGTCCGGGGCAAGGGGCACGCCCGTCCTGCTCAGCGCTCCGGTTCGACCGCACTACGCCTCGCAGGCGCTCGGCTGCGGATCTTGCTGCGTGCGACCCGGAGGGGCACGCAGCTTC
>JBFKNO010000184.1:0-5988 GCA_041629275.1 Nitrospiraceae bacterium | reverse complement strand
GGACCGGCTTTCAAGTGGCGGTGGAACTCACCGATGAGCAGGTGGCTCACGCGAAGGAGGTGACGGAGTTCACCCCCTGGCTTCTGACGGTCTTGAAGGCCGTCCCCGATGACGAGCGGGAAGACTATCGATCCAGGGCCGAGGATCTCTTCGTCCAGACGCTCTGCGGCCTCAAGCTCGACCTGGCGATTCAGGACGGCCTGACGCAGGAAAATCAGACGGTCGGGGCTGACGCGCTGATCGAGGCGCTCACGCGCGTGCTCCCCTCCCAGGGTCAACGCCTGAGATCGCGGATTTTGGCCGAGCTCGACGTCGCTGTATGAGTCATCAGTCAGCCCCAACGCCGTCAGAGGTGAACGGTCGAGAAAAGTTGCGGTTTCTCTGGGGCACCCAATTTGCTATATCAAGATATAAAATGGACTCCATCGCGGCGTGGACTCCGGACAGCGTCTCCTCATGAATAAGGGAGGATCCCGCATGAAGATCTCACGGGCATCACGCAAGCTGCTCTCCCTGGTTATGATCTGCACGCTCTTGATGGCGATCGCGACACCTGCAGCGGCGCAAGGCGCGGAATACCAGGAGGAAGGCTCCACAGCCACTCGAGCCGGCCTCGGCGTGGCCAGTTTTCTGGCGACCATTCCCTATGGGGTCACGAAGGTCGCCTTCGCGGCTGGAGGAGGGATCGTCGGTGGGCTGGCGTATCTCTTCTCGGGCGGGGACAGCCAGACCGCCAAGAACATCTGGACGACCAGCATGTACGGAACCTACGTCATCACGCCCGATCATCTGAAAGGGGACAAAGCGGTGCGATTCCTGGGCGTGGCGGAGGATAACGCGGATCCCTATCTCGAGGAGACCCGCTACTAAGCCGCCTTCATGAAGCCCGTTATCGGGATCACTCCCGACTTCAATGCCGGGGAGCGCAAGGACATGGGCGGCCGGGAGCCGACCTACTTCTTGCGCGCCCGTTACGTGCAGGCCATAGAGGATGTCGGGGGCATTCCCCTGATCCTGCCTCTTGCCGCCACCCGATCCGATCGCCAGAAGCTCCTGTCCCGTCTCCACGGTCTCGTCCTCACCGGAAGCGGACCGGATCTGCCTCCACGCCTGTACGGCGAGCGCCAGCGCTATGACTTCCCCGTCATGAGCCGGCAGCGCGCCGATTTCGAGATCGACCTGGCCCGTGTCGCGAAACGGGAGGGAATGCCCACACTCGGCATCTGTGGCGGGATGCAGAGCCTGAACGTGGCGCTGGGCGGCACGCTTTTCCAGGACATTTCGTCCCAGCTCTCCTCCTCGCTTCGCCACCGCCAGTCCGCGCCCGCGGTCAAGCTCTCCCACTGGATCGACGTGCGCCCCCAGAGCCTGCTCCAACGCATCTTGCGCCAAGGCAGGATTCGTGTTAACAGCTCCCACCATCAGTCGGTCAAGCGCGTGGCTCCATCCCTCGCGGTCAGCGCCGTCGCGCCGGACGGGGTGATCGAGGCGATCGAGTCGGAGCGGCACCCGTTCCTGCTGGGGGTCCAATGGCATCCCGAATTCCTGTACCGGCACGACAGCATGGCGCGGCGCGTCTTCGCCTCCTTGGTCAAGGCCGCGCGCGCCTACTCCTCCCAGCCTTGACCCGGCCACCCATGGCGCCGACGAGCCCGGCGCCAGCTCACGCGATACCGTGATCAAACGACTCTTTCGGACGAAGCCGCTCGATCAGTTTCTTGCCGATTCCGAGCAGGGTGAGCACCGACTCAAGCGCACCCTGACGGCCTGGGACCTCACGGCCCTCGGTATCGGGGCCATTATCGGCACGGGGATCTTCGTCCTGGTGGGGACCGCCGCCGTCGGGGACGCGCACCGCCCGGGAGCCGGACCCGGGCTGATTCTGTCGTTCATCCTCTCAGGCGCCGTCTGCGCGCTCGCCGCGCTGTGCTATGCGGAATTCGCGGCCATGATCCCCGTCGCGGGCAGCGCATATACGTACGCCTATGCGACCCTCGGGGAATTCGTCGCCTGGCTGACCGGGTGGAACCTCATTCTCGAGTACGGCGTGGCCTGCGTCGCCGTGTCCATCGGCTGGTCCGGGTACCTCAACAACATCCTGACGGCCCTTGGCATCCCGCTGCCCGTCTGGGCTGCCCAGTCGGCGTTCTCCGCGGAAGGCGGCCTCGTCAACCTTCCGGCCGCCGTCATCGTCCTGGTCCTCACGGGCCTGCTCATTCTCGGCGTCAAGGAAAGCGCAAGGGCCACCGGCATCATCGTGGTCATCAAGCTGACGGCGATCGTCTTCTTCATCACGGTCGGAGCCTTCTCCGTGGAACCGGCCAATTGGTCCCCGTTCATGCCCTTCGGCTTTCAGGGGGTGGGCGCGGCCGCGGCGATCGTGTTCTTCGCCTACGTGGGGTTCGACGCCGTGTCCACGACGGCGGAGGAGGCGCGCAACCCCCAGCGCGATCTCCCGCGGGGCATCCTCGGCTCCCTCGTGATCTGCACGATCCTGTACGTGGCTGTGTCAGCCGTGCTCACGGGCCTCGTGCCCTATCAGCAGATCGACGTCCACGCACCCGTGGCCGAGGCCTTGCGGTCGACCGGTTTTGAGTGGGGCGCGGCCTTGGTCGCCACCGGGGCGGTGGCCGGCATTACGAGCGTGCTGGTGGTGATGATGCTGGGGCAGATTCGCGTCTTGTTCGCCATGTCACGGGATCGCCTGCTGGGACCGTGGCTCGCCAAGGTGCACCCCAGATTCGGCACCCCTCATAGGGCCACGCTGATCACCGGTATCGCCGTCGCGCTCATGGCGGCCTTCATCCCCATCGGGGAAGCGGCGGACATGACCAACATCGGGACGCTCTTCGCGTTTTCCCTCGTCTGCATGGGGGTCCTGATCCTGCGCAGAACCCGCCCGGACCATCCTCGTCCCTTCCGAATCCCGCTCATGCCCTGGATCCCGGTCTTCGGCATGTTCGCCTGCCTCGGCCTGATGGCCTTCCTGCCGACGATCACCTGGATTCGCTTCGTGGTCTGGACGGTGCTCGGAATCGCCCTGTACTTCGGCTACGGATTCCGACGAAGCCGGCTCGCCCGGCTGGAGACAACCGGCGGCTGACCGCCTGATCGCTCGGGTCAGTTCTGCTGGGGGCTGTGGCTTGGTTCGTCCGAGGAATTGCCGGAAACGGAGGGTTCCGGCTGTCGGGGCGCCTCAGCCGACCCGTCGGTGGCCGGCCGCGCTGCGGCGTGGGCGGGAGTCGGTTGAGTCTGCTGCGTGGGAGGGGCTGCGCCGTCGGAGTCTTGGCTGTCGCGTGGCTGCCCTTCCGGGCTCGGTGATGCCGCCGCCTGAGCTGGAGCGGGTTTGGCCGCAGCGGGAGGAGTCCCCTCGGCCGGCTTCTGCTGAGGCGCAGGTGCCGAGGGCTGGGCGGCCCCGGCCGGCGCTGCGGCTGCCGCGGGCTTGGGTGGGGGTGCCGGTTTCGGCCGTTCCGGTTTGATCCCCCCTTCCCAGGACGGTCCCGTGTACATGTCGGGCGACAATCCCTTGGCCTTCCACTTGTCCTCGAAATCAGCCGCAGCCTTGTTCGGCGTCTCCCCGACGCCGACGACATCGTTCCACGGGTAGACCTTCGGAGAGATGATGCACCGATCTCCGTTTCGCTTCAGATACAGCGCGATCGGATTCCCTCGGTAGGGACCGAGGTAGATATGCACATTGCCAACATGCTCCAGCAAGGTCGCCATTGATCGTGCCCCGCAGGGAGCGGGCATATTGCCACAACGGGAAGTGGCAGGCAAGAGGAACCAAAGGAGGGGCTCGGGAGGGAAGGCCTGGGTGGGGTCCGTCAAAAGGCATACTCGAAACGAAGGTGCAAGCCGAGGTTGAACGCGCGGGTTCGCGGTTCCACCACGACGAGGGAGAACTGCGGCCCGAACGCCTTGGACGACTGATAGACCAGGTGATCCTTGTCACGCTGCCGGCTCGCCGGGCTGACGCGGTCGAATTCCACGACCATCTCTGGCTCGCGATCGAGGGGCTTTTCCTCCGGCCGCCTGGTCTCCTCGATGCAACTGTCTTTCCAGCGTTCGACCCGGATGTCGCAGCCCGTTGCACGACCGGGAGCCGACGCCTCGGCCGGCGTGGTCACCGGCTTGGCGCCGCTCGAGGCCGTGGCCTCCCAAGCCTCCGCGTGACTCTCCGTCCCTGTGAAGACCGCCACACAGAGGGCAAGGACCGTCAGCGAGCTGCGAAGGACCCACGCCCGGCCTCGCCAGGCCCTGCCGTGTTGCGCAGCGTCGTGCGGTGCCGCATAGCCGGGCCACCACGTCCGATCTGCAGCCCGGGATGTTTTCCACCCGTCCAGCATCGCCGCCCCGCTCTTCTCATGCCCCCTGCCTTCCGCAAGGGGAGTGCCGGGCAGCCGCGCCGCACGATCTCCAGTCGACTCTTTCTCGGATCCGGTTGTTTTCGCATGCGAATCACCTTCCGAATCGGGCAGGTTCTCCCTCTGCGAGCCTGGCCCCTCGCCAAGGGCCTGCTCACGCCTCGTTCACGCGAGGGCCCGTGACCGCCGGTTCGGCTCATAGTTCTCAGTGGTTAGCTCCCTGTTGACGAACGGGCCTTCCTGTCCACAACAGCGACAGATTTCTCTCCACGCTTTTGGATTTCTGTGACCCTTGGGGGAGAGGCGTCAGCCCACCGCGCGTCCGGCGCCAGGGCGATGGATCTTTGAGGCCCCCGCCCCCCGATCAATCCCCGGCGGGGGTGGCGGTCAAGGTGTTCGACAGGTCGCCGTCGAGGATCTGCCGGACCATCCGGATCAGGACATCGGGGGTGAAGGGCTTTTGCAGTAAATGGTGGGGCCCGTTCGCGATCTTACGTCGTGCCATCGCATCTTTGGAATAGCCGGTCATATACAGCACTTTGATCTTGGGGCGCTCGCGGCTCAGTTGTGCGGCGACCTCCGGCCCACCCATCTTCGGCATGACCAGATCGGTCAGGAGGAGCTCGATGGAGCCCCGATGCTGCCTGCTGCACTCGAGCGCCTCACTGCCGTTTCCCGCTTCGAGCACGGCATAGCCGTTCTGCTCCAGCGCCTGCCGGAGCAGGGCGCGGACCCCCGGTTGATCCTCGACGAGCAGCACCGTCTCCGTACCTCCAGCCGTGGCCGCCCTGGGTTTCTCCCGCTCCTCCGGCTGGGCGGCAGCATCGATGCGGGGCAAATAGATCCTGAAGGTCGTTCCCTGTCCGGGCTCACTGTCGACGAAGATGAACCCGCCGCTTTGCTTGATGATGCCGTAGGAGGTGGCGAGGCCAAGGCCGGTTCCTTCCCCTTGCGCTTTGGTGGTGAAAAATGGCTCGAAGACGTGGGATTGGGTTTCCTGGTCCATTCCCAGTCCCGTATCAGTGACCGATAGCGAGGCAAACCGCCCCGATACCTCGACTTGCCCGCGTTTGCAGCCCGTTGAGAGGTCGACGTTGGCGGTTTCGATCGTCAGTTGGCCCTCCTCCGGTATCGCATCCCGCGCGTTGATGACGAGGTTCATGAGAACCTGCTGGAGTTGTCCGGGGTCGGCCTCCACGTTGCCCAGTTTGGGATCCAGCTTGGTCACGAGGTGGATATCTTCCCCGATCACGCGCAGCAGCATGGGCGCCAATTCGGACACGACCGCGTTCAGGTTGAGGATCTTGGGCTTCAGGACTTGCCGCCTGCTGAACGCCAGGAGCTGATGCGTCAGGGAGCTCGCGTGCTCGCCGGCGCTCCTGATCTCGTCGATGCCTTTCCGAAGCGGGTCGGCCTGATCCATGCGTTTCACCAGCACGTGGCAATACCCGATAATGATCGTCAGCAGGTTGTTGAAATCGTGCGCGATGCCCCCGGCCAGACGCCCAACCGCCTCGAGCTTCTGGGAGAGGATGAGGCGGTTCTCCAGCTCGCTTTCCCGGACCTGCCGGCGATAGCTGTCATACAGCACGCCGGCGGCCTGCATGAGAATCTCCAGCCG
>JBFKNO010000183.1:0-6003 GCA_041629275.1 Nitrospiraceae bacterium | reverse complement strand
TGGACGCGGACCGGCTCCCCGATGATCGCCCCGATCGTCATGCGCGGATTGAGGGAGCTGAAGGGGTCCTGGAAGATGATCTGCATGTGACGCCGCACCGCGCGTAGCTGACGGGGCGGGAGTTGGAAGATGTCCTGTCTCTCGAAGAGGGCCTGACCTGCGGTCGGCTCCATGAGGCGGAGGATCGTGCGTCCCACAGTCGACTTGCCGCAGCCCGACTCGCCGACCAGTCCGAACGTTTCCCCGTCCCGAATGTCGAATGACACGTCGTCGACGGCCTTCACCCAGGCCGAGATGCGGGAGAACACCCCACTCCGCACCGGGAAGTATTTCTTGAGGTGCCGGACGTCGACGAGAGGATGCTCGTTGGGCTGATGACTGTCGCTCATCGGCTTGCGGAGGATTGAGTCGGCAGGGGTTTGAGGAGCCAGCACAGCGCGTTGTGGCCCGGCTCGACCTGGACGTCCGGCGGTTCCTGATCCGCACAGTAGTCCAGCACCTCCGGACAGCGGGTCGCGAAGTGGCACCCCTTGGGGTACAGGAGTGGAGACGGCACCGTGCCCTCGATCACCTGGAGACGTGTGTGCCGCATCCCCGGCCTGGGGATCGAGCGCATGAGCGCGCGCGTGTATGGATGCGAGGGGTTGGCAAAGAGCTGCTTCACGGAGGCACGCTCCGCGATCCGGCTCGCGTACATGACGACGACCTCCTGCGCGAACTGCGCGACGACGCCGAGGTTGTGGCTGATCAGCAGCACGGCTAAACCCATCTCCTCCTGGATGCCCTTCAGCAGCTCCAGGATCTGCGCCTGGATGGTCACATCCAGCGCCGTCGTCGGCTCGTCGGCGATCAGGAGATCCGGCTTGCAGGCCAGGGCCATGGCGATCATGACGCGTTGCTTCATGCCCCCGGACATCTCGTGGGGATACTGATCGATGCGCCGCTCCGGCGAGGGAATCCCGACTTTGTTCAGGATGCCGATGACCTGCTCGCGGGTTTGCTCGGGGGTGAGGTGCTCATGGACCCGCAGCACCTCGCCGATCTGATCCCCGATGGTGAACACGGGATTCAGGGAGGTCATCGGCTCCTGGAAGACCATGCCGATCTCCTTGCCCCTGATCTCCCTCATGTCTTTCTCAGGAAGTCGCACCAGATCACGGCCCCGAAAAAGAATCTGACCGCTCGTAATCCGTCCCGGATGGCCGATCAGGCGCATAATGGACAGGGCCGTCACCGACTTGCCGCAGCCCGACTCGCCGACGAGCGCGACGGTTTGCCCCTTGTCCACGGAAAAGCTCACCTCCTCCACGGCGCGGACTTCGCCCTTATCGGTGAAAAATGATGTCGAGAGCTGATCGACTTCAAGCAATGGCATGGATCGCTCCAAAGCTATCGCCCTCGCAGCTTCGGGTTCAAGGCCTCGCGCATGCCCTCCCCGACCAGATTGAACGCTAGCACGACGACGAAGATCGCCATACCGGGAATGAAAAAAAGCCAGGGGGCGTCGAAGATGAAGCCTTTTCCATCGGACAGAATGTTGCCCCAGGTCGCATCGGGCGGTGGGACGCCGAATCCGAGAAAGCTGAGGGCGCTTTCAGTCAGGATGGCGCTGGCGACGCCGATTGTCGCGGAGACGAGCACCGGCGCGATGGCGTTGGGCACCATGTGCCGAAAGATAACTCGTCGCTGGGGGAGGCCGAGCGCCTCGGCCGCCACGACGAAATCCTGGTTCCGCAGGGACAGAAACTCGGCCCGCACAAACAACGCCGTGCCCATCCATGAGGTGAGGCCGATGATGATCATGATCGTATAGATGCTCGGCGGCAACAGCGCGATGGCGGTGAGCAGGATAAAGAAGGTGGGAAAGCAGAGCATCATCTCAATGACCCCGACGATCATGGCGTCCACAGTGAGCAACCCGACCTTCAGGTTGCCATAGTACCCCGCGAGACCCCCCATCACGATACCGATGAACACCGAAATGCCGACAGCCACAAAGCCGATCGTGAGCGAGACAAAGGACCCCTGCAGCATTCGCGCGAATACATCGCGCCCCAGTTCATCCGTTCCGAGCAGGTACATGCCGAGTGCCGGCAAGTCATTTTCGGGAATCAGGTCCCGGGATGGAGCCGACATGGGGGGTAAGAACTTGTCGGGGAGGCGGACGACCTCAGGATTGAAGACGACGACCCATTCGGTCAATACTTTGGCCGCCACCGCTGCGAGAAGCAACACGCAGAGGACGAACAGCCCCACCATGGCCAGGCGATCCTTACGGAAAATATTCCAGAATTCCGTCCACGGCGTCTCCGGCGGCGGCAACGCCTCCGCACCTTGGGCAGTAGATATCGTTCGGGCGGCATCACTCATTTCGGTTCGCCCTCTTCCCTGTCGCCTTGCCCCTCACGCTAACCTTCGTTATTGCAGCCGAATCCTTGGATCGACAACTGCGTACAAGATCTCCGATACCAGCCGGCCGGCCAGCGTCAAGACCGCCGCCATGAAATTCAAGGTCAGGATGACCGGAAAATCACGCGCCAGGATGGCCTCATAGCCAAGGCGGCCCAATCCCGGCCAGGCGAAGATCTGCTCGAAAATAACCGAGCCGCCGATCAGCGCGGGAAGAAGAAATCCCAGCATTGTGACGAATGGGAGCAGCGCATTGCGCAGGGCGTGACGATAGATCACCGTATCCTCTTCGAGCCCTTTCGCCCGCGCCGTCCGGACATAGTCCTGATTGATGACCTCCAGCATCTGGGAACGCACATAGCGGGACAAAATCGCGATGCCTCCGACAGCCGACATCAGCGAGGGAATGACCAAGTGCCAGAGTCGGTCCATCCATCGAAAGGCTGAGTGAGCCTCCTCGGTCCCGAATGTGCGCATCCCGATGACGGGGACCTGAAATGTCTCCACGACCCAGAGAATCATGATGTAGGAAAGAAAGAAGCCCGGAACGGAGATCAAGGCATAGGCCACAAAGGTACTGGACCGGTCGTACCATGAGTTGCGGTGAATCGAGGCCTGCACGCCGACGGGAAAGGACAGGGTCCAGATGATCAGGGTCGCACAAATGAAGAGCGGCAAGGAGTTCAGGAAACGCCTCCAGATCTTCGGCAGCACGGGCTGGCTGTCCTTGAAGGATTTGAGCTCTCCGGTGAACAGGTCGCGCATCCAGTAGGCATACTGCATGTAGAGCGGGTCGTCGAGGTGAAAGGCTGCACGAATCTTGGCGATGTCTTCCGGCTTCATCCGAGGGTTGGCAGGATCCACTTCACTGGGCTCGCCTGGTGCGAGGTGAATGAAGGTGTGGGCGACTATGGAGATGAGGATGAGCAAAACCAGGCGCTGGAGAACTTGTCTGGTGATGAAGGACCCCATAATGTTCAGCCTACTCCTGCCGACCCGGTCTCAGAGTGCTTCCCCTCATGTCCCCGTCCGCATGGGACGGACCCGTTAGAATTGCGGCGTCAGCTCGAGCTTGCGCCACCTGTTGAAATAAAAGAACAGATTGCCGCTCTTGGTCGGCTGGATCTTCTGGTATTGCTCCTCGCCCTCCTCCGATCGCGCCACCATCACGATCTTTTTGTCCAAGACTGCCGTGGAAAGAGGCGCGTAGAGGAACGTATAGGGCTGGTCTTCGGCAATGATCTGGTGGAGCTGGTGGGCGTACTCCCGCTGGCGGTCATGATCGTACTCTCTGCGAATGCGAACGATCAGCCTATCCGCTTCAGGGTTCTTGTAGCCCGCGAAGTTCAATTTTTGTGGCCCGGATTCACTCGAATGCCAGATCTGGAAGAGGTCCGGATCGATGCCCATACTCCAGCCCAGCACCAGGGCGTCAAACTGCCCGGTGTTCACAAAATCTTGAAGAAAGACAGCCCATTCGAAATATTGCGTGTTGCACTTGATGCCGATTTTCTTCCACGCATTCTGCGCGATGGTCATGATGTTCTTGCGCAGGGGGTTGCCGCTGTTGGTGATCAGGTTGAACTCGAAAATCTTTCCGTCCTTCTCCAGCCAGCCGTTGCTGTTCCGCTCCCATCCGAGGTCCCTCAGTATTCGAAGGGCGCCGTCCGGATCGTAAGGGAGAGGCAGGACCGAGTGATCGTACCACTCGGTATTCTTGGGATAGGGGCCGGTCGTCCGCTCCCCCTGCCCATACAAGATGTACTCGATGAACTCATCGACGTTGACGGCCATGCCCAGCGCGCGACGTACACGCGCATCAGCAAATAGAGGACGACGGATGTTATAGCCGATATAGGTGTAGGCTCGGGCCAGTGTCGAGAAAGATTGGTAAGTCTGATCCTTCCGATACCGGGCGACCTGGTGCGGCTGCGCACCGTAGAAATCGACCGCTCCGGCCAGGAACTCCACCTCCTGCGTCAGGAGATCCGGAATGATGCGCATGTAATAGTGGTGGTATTCCGGGGGGCCATCCCAGTATACGTCATTCCGGACGAGATGGATGAACTCGTCCGTCTGCCATTCCACGAATCGAAAGGGGCCCGTGCCGACGGGGTTCCGGTTGAACCGGCTGTCGCGCATGCCGAAGGCCCTCGCCGCCTCCTCGGAAAGGCCGCGCGTTTCCGTTTCGCGTCGGAGCGCCTCCGCGTTCAAGAGGTGCTCCGGGAGCATTCCCATGCCCCATGCATTGATCGCCGGCGAGAAGAGCCGCTTGTACACCACCCGCAGCGTGAATCGATCGAGAATCTCAACGTGCTTCACCGGCTCAAAGTCGGACGTCCGAGGCGACAGATTCTTGGGATTCATGATGGCTTCATAGGTAAATTTCACGTCGCCTGCATCGAACTCATGCCCATCGTGGAAGAGCACGCCCTGACGGAGGTGAAACAAAATCGTCGGATTGTGTTCTTCGACGGGTAACAAGTCAGAAAATCGCGTGCGTAATCCTTCAAGAACTTCGTCGGGCTGATTCCCCTCTATGGTGATGAAGCGTGCGTAGGGAAAATCCTCAGCATACTGTTTGCCGACCACGGGTTCGAGCTTCGTGAAGAGATCCTGATCGACCTTCTGGAGGGTCATGGCGATACGCTCGGGGATGCGAATGGTGACCGGCACCTCGATGACCGAAGGTGGCCCATCTGCCGGTTTGACCCGCACCGAAAGTCGCTCTTCGCGCAACGAGGCCGGAAGAAGCTTCACGGACTGGACGAGATCGGAAAGATCGGCAAGAGGCCCGCCGTCGAGGGCTCGGCGGATCCGAGTCTCGAGTGTCTGACCCGACACAGTCGTCCCGTCCGGAAAGCGCTTGGAAGGATGGACGAGGAGATAGGCCTCCTCTGTAATCTTCCAGTCCGTGGCCAGCCTGGGGCGGAGGTTGAGATTTTCGTCGAAATCGAGCAGTCCGTCGAAGGTGAGCGCGACGATCTGCGCGCTGGAGCCGTCCGCGTTGAGGATCGGGTTGAGAATTTTGGCGTCCCCGATCGATCCTTCGATGTAAGTCTGTAGCCGGTTGGGGTTGCCCACTGCTTGGGTGTCGTAGGTCGGGACCCACAGGTAGGACTGCAAGAGCACGACAGAGAGGACGAGCGGCGCGAGGATGAGGAGCCGTTTGACTAGCATGTCACCGGATTGCGGTCAGAGAAGCCGAGACATTGACCGGTTGGATGCCTGCTGCATGAAACGACCATGCTGGACTGCGCCGACGCGAGGGAGATTCATGCCGCCGGGGAGGAGGCCTGCTCCTCCGCGTGGTAGGAGCTTCTGACGAGCGGACCCGACTCGACGTGGCTGAAGCCGAGCGCCATCCCCTCTTCTTTCAGCATGGCGAACTCATCGGGCGTGTAGAATCGCGCGACCGGCAGGTGCTGCTTGGTCGGTTGCAAGTATTGGCCGATGGTCATGATGTCGCAGTCGACCGCCCTCAGATCCCGCATCACTTCCCGCGCCTCGTCGAGGCTCTCCCCCATTCCGACGATCAAGCCCGACTTGGTCCTGGCCCCAAGCCGCTTCGCCCGGTCCAGCAGCTCGATCGAG
>JBFKNO010000182.1:0-6003 GCA_041629275.1 Nitrospiraceae bacterium | reverse complement strand
GAGTAGCCGCTCCGACTTCTCCGCGTGCCCGTGAGAGGGGTACCGTTCGGCCAGCGCGATCAGCTTTTGGCGGGCCCACTCGTCGGCCCCCAGCCCTTTGTACGCCACGGCGAGGAAGAAGAGGGCGTCGGGGCTCACATCAAGCTCTCGGTCGCCCTCAAGGATGTGCTCGAACCGGTGGGCGGCGGCAAGATAGGCTTCCTGCCTGAGGTAAAAGCGACCCACGAACAGGTCCACCTCCCCCAGCCAGTTGTGACACTCGCGGATCTTCACCAGCGCGTCGATCTCGAACTTGCTGCCGGGGTAGGTCACGAGCAGCTTCTGATAGGCCTCGAGCGCGTGCTGGATGGGCACGGGATCCCGGTCGATGGTCTTCGCCATCTTGTGATGGCTCTCCCCGAGCTTGAACTGGGCGTAGGGAGAAAGGACATGGGCACGATGCATGTCCATGAAATGCTGATATTCGACGATGGCCTCGGGATAGTTCTGGCGCTCGAAGAACGCCTCGGCCCGCTTCATGATGACGTGCGGGTCGTAGTTCTTCTCGATCGACTCATCGAGAAAGAGTTGCTCGTCGAGACCGCTGAGCGAGTCCTTTGAGGAGGGTGACGGGTCGGGTGTGCTCGAGCACCCGAGGGCGAGACTGAGAGCGATGCCCGCGATGCCAAGGGGGAGCAGGCGGCGTGTACGCGTCTGAGCCATCATGTTGTCAGGGTGCCCCATGACGTGGTCCGTGCAACAGTCGCCGACCGTAGCAAATCATTTCTGAAAATGCAATAGAAATAAGAAGTTATCGCCGCGGGTCCAAGCCGAACGGGGGGCGCGGACCCCTGAAGGGAGGAGCAAAAATTGACCCGCTCCTAGCCGGCCCCTATAATCCCCGGCGGAAGCGGGGAGGGCCTCGGCATGCGGCGCAGTCGGATCGTGGGCACGGGGTCGTGCCTGCCCGGGCAGGAGGTGGATAACGCGGCGATTGCGCGTCGTCTCGGCATCGCTCCTGACGCCGTCTTCCGGCGGACGGGCATCAGGACGCGGCGGTGGGCCGGCGAGGGAGAGACCGCCTCCACGCTGGCGGAGGGCGCGGCGCGCCAGGCGCTGCAGGCGGCGGGCCTGGAGCCCGCTCAACTCGACGCGATTCTCGTGTCGACCACCTCACCCGACACGGTCCTTCCCTCGACCGCCTGCCACCTCCAGCGACGCCTGGGCGCGCCCTCCCTCATGGCGCTCGATGTGGCGGCCTCCTGCTCGGGTTTTCTGTACGGGCTCTCCATGGCGGACTGTCTGATCCGGAGCGGGCAAGCCCGCCGCTGTCTGGTCGTCGCCGCGGAGGTCAAGTCTCGTTTTCTGGATCTCGACGATCCGATCACGGCGGTCCTGTTCGCGGATGGGGCGGGTGCGGTGGTCGTGAGCGAAGCCGAGGAGGATGCGGCCCTCTCAGCCCGGATCATCGGCGTGCGCCTCTACGCCGACGGCTCCCGCCACAGCTTGATCTCCATGGGGGCGGGCGGCTCGCGGACGCCGGCCACGGCGCAGACCGTGCGCGAGCGGCAGCACGTGATCAGGCTGAACGGGGGACCGTTGTTCCGTATTGCCGTCAGGCGGCTGGCGGGGGCGGTGCAGGACCTGATGAAGGAACACGGCGTGCACACCCGGGAGCTCAAGCGTGTCGTGTTCCATCAAGCCAACGGCCGCCTCCTCGAGGCGATCCGGCAGCGTCTGCACATTCCTCCGGACAAGGTCTGCTCGGTGATCGAACGCTATGGCAACGCGTCCTCCGCGTCGCTCCCCATCGCCCTGGACCACGCCGTTCGTGACAAGTCCGTGGCGAAGGGCGATCTCCTTCTGCTCGGCGCGTTCGGGGGAGGGCTGACGTGGGCGACCGCCCTCGTCAGATGGTGAAGGCCGGCCCTGCCGGCGTCCTCAGAGGAGCGACCCGGATGGGGCGAGCGGCAGGCGGACGACGAACCGGCTCCCGCTCGGCTCGTTGCCCTCCACCCACACCCGTCCGTGATGCGCGTCGACGATGTGCTTGACGATCGAGAGCCCGAGCCCGGTGCCGCCGAGCTCTCGCGAGCGGGCTTTGTCCACCCGGTAAAACCGCTCGAAAATCCGCGGCCGGTCCGCCTCCGGGATGCCGATGCCCGTATCAGCCACGGTCACATCGACCATGTCCTTCTCGCTGCTGCCCGCCACCGCCGCCGTCACGACGATCGTCCCCCGGGGCGGCGTGTATTTCACGGCGTTGTCCAGCAGGTTCGTCATGACCTGGAGCAGACGCTCCTGATCGCCGAGCACGGCCGGGAAATCGTCCGGGATGTCGATTAGGAGGCTGTGCCCCTTCTTCTCGGCCTGCGGCCTGATGACGGCCTCCGAGCGTTCCGCGAGGGCGGCGAGGGAAACGGGCTCTTGATGGAAGACCACTTCGCCCGACTCGATATGCGACAGTTGCAGCAAGTCCTCGATGATCAGATTCAGCCGATCGCTCTGCTTCAGGATGACCTCCAGGAAGGCCTCGCCCTGCTCCGGCCCGGCGGTGGCGCGATCCTTCAGGGCCTGCGCGTAGCCCTGGATGGACGTCAGCGGCGTGCGCAGCTCGTGCGAGACATTCGCCACGAAATCTTTCCGGACCTTCTCGAGCCGGCGGAGCGTCGTGACATCGTGAAACACGAGAACCGCGCAGGCTTCGTTCGCGCGATGCCCGCCGGCCACGGACGCCTCGACCTGAAACGTGCGGCCCGTCAGCGGAATCGTGATCTCGCCGCTCTGGTTTCGTTTGGTCTCGAGGACCTGCGTCGCCAGTTCGTTGAGCTCATGGTGCCGGATCACTTCCCAGTGAGGCCGTCCCCGCGCCTGCATCGAGGAGGTGAACAGCATGCGCTCCAGGGCGGGGTTGATCTGGAGCACGGTGCCGTGCGCATCCAGGACCATGACGCCTTCCACCATCGCCGTCAGCATGGCGCGGAGCTGCGCGCGGTCCTCGGACACCTCGCGGATCGTGGCTTCCAACTGCTCCGCCATTTGGTTGAGGGTGGAGGCCAGCACGCCGACCTCGTCCCGGCGCGTCGTGGTGATGCGCTGGTCGAACGCGCCGCCCGCGAGCTTCCTGGCCACGACCGCCATCTCGGACAGGGGGCGCGTGAGCCCGCGAACCAGGAACAGGCTCAGGAGGACCGAGCAGAGAAAGGCGACGCCGAGCGCGATGCCGAGGCTGCGTTCGAGGGCGGTCACCTGCTCCTTGAGCATCGTGAGGGGCAAGGCCAGGCGCACGACCCCCACGACGCCGGCTTCCCCGGTGAGGGGGAGGGCAAAGTAAAAGACACGCTCGCCCGTTCGTTGTGCGGCACGGATCTCGCTCCCCCGGCCCGATTCCAGGGCCTGGCGGATCTCCGTTTCATGCGCGAGGCTGACGGTCGAGGGTGTGGCGTCATCGGGAATGGCGCTGTCGGCGAGGACCTGGCCGTCCGGCGTCACGACCGTGACCCGCGCGTGGGCCTGGCGCGACAGCTCGGCGACCCGCGCGCGCAGCGTCGCGCGCGACTCGGGTCCCGGAGGCCGGTCGAACAAGGGCTGGAGGGAGGTCGTGGCCAGGCGCGTCCGCGCTTCGAGGCCCTCCGTCAAGCGCGCCAGCTCGTTGCGCTCCATCGCGCTGAGCATGAGCCATCCCGCGACCACGAACCCCAGCGTCACCGCGAGGAGCGTGCTCAGCGTGAATTTGGCCCTGATGGAGAGGGTCATGAGCCCCTCGGTGGCCTACCAGATTGTTGAGCAACCATCTGTCGTTCGGGGAGCTCGTGGACACCAGTTGTCATCATCGCGTTCACGTGCCACGCAGGATGTTCAAAAAGGCCTCGAGCGAGGCGAGAACGCAGCTGGAGGCCTTTTTCAACATCCTGCTAAGCGGGCTCAAGCTCTTTCAGCTTGTACCCCAGCGATTTGACGGAGGCGATGGCATCGTTGAGGAGCGGAATCTTCTGCTTGAGGCGTCGGACGTGGACGTCGACGGTCCGGGTCGTCCCGTAGTAGTCGTATCCCCAGACGGCGTTCAGGAGCACGTCCCGCGTCAGCACGCGCCCTGGATTCTGGATGAGGTGCTCGAGGAGGCCGAACTCCTTGGCGGTGAGCGGGATCTCCTTGCCGTCCGCCGTCACTTCATGCTTCGAGAGGTCCATGACCAGCGAGCCGTAGCGGTAGGAAGCAGGGCACTCGGTCTGTTGCCGGTCCAGGCGCCGGAGCAGGGCCTTGACGCGCGCGACGAGGGCCTTGGGGGAAAACGGCTTGGTGACGTAATCGTCGGCTCCGAGCTCCAGCCCGATGACCTGATCCGATTCTTCGGCCTTGGCGGTCAGCATGAGGATGGGGATCGTCGTGGTCGCGCGCTCGCCCCGCACCTTCTTGCAGACCTCGATCCCGTCCATCTCGGGGAGCATCAAGTCCAGGATGATGAGGTCCGGATGCTCCGTTCGAGCAAGGTTGAGGCCGTCCCTCCCGTTCGCGGCGGTGAGGGTGCGGAAGCCCTCTTTCTCCAGGTAGAGCTTGACCAGATCGAGGATCTCTCGTTCATCCTCGACAATCAGGATTTTTCTGGCCATGTCATCGTCCTTTCGCCTTCGGATGCAGCGTAATGACGGGCTGGTAACCTGTCAAGCATGACGAATTGGCGATCGTCCCCGTACGGCCCGCCCTATTGTAAGGAGTTTGCCGTCATGCTGTCCAATAGGAGTTCACAGCTCGGGGCCCCGGAAGCTCGCGGCGGGCCGCAATCCCTGCGGCAGCGCCCGCCGTGGGGAAGGCTTGTCCTGGCAGCCTCCTTGTGCCTCGCTCACCTGACCCTTGCCCAGTCGCCTGCGGAGGCCTGGGGGAAGAAGGCGCACCGCCTCGTCGCGGGCGTCGCGGAATCGCTGCTGGACGATCAGACCAGGCAGGCTGTCGACGAGCTTACCGGTCCCCGTGGCCTCGTCGGGGTCGCGACTTGGGCCGACGAGATCCGCGACGCGCGGCCCGAAACCGGCCCCTGGCATTACGTCAACATCCCGCTGGGCGACCAGGAGTACGACCCCCGAAAGCATTGCTCGTCGCCGACCGGGGGCGCCTGCGTCGTCGCCGCCATCGAGCGGTTCGCGACACAACTCGCGAATCCGGCCGAATCGCGGGCGGCCAGAGCCGAAGCCCTGAAGTTCGTGACCCACTTCGTGGCGGACATCCACCAGCCGTTGCATTGCGTCGCGGAGGCTCGAGGCGGCAACGACATCCTGGTGGAGTTTCTCGGCCACCGCACGCGTCCCGTGAGCGGAGACCCCTGGAACCTGCATGCCGTGTGGGATGCCGGGCTCCTCCACCGCTCCGCTCTAAAGGAGCGGGCCTACCGCGCGCATCTGCTCGAGCTGCTTCGAACGGACCTTCTGGAAGATGGACAGAGGGGGGCTCCTGCGGACTGGGCGATGGAATCACATCGTCTGGCCGCAGAGGTGGCGCTCAAAGTGCCTGCGTCAGGCCGGATCGGGCGAGGCTACGCACGGGTCGCGACGCGTGTGATCGACCGGCAGCTCGCGCTCGCGGGGTTTCGCCTGGCGGGGGTGCTGCGCGCGGCCTTCGACTCGCAGGCACCATAATTGGAAGGGGCGCGTCGGCCCCGCATTCGCCTGGGCCGCGCACCAGGTGCGGACGGCCATGCACGCCGACGCCGCCCTGCGACGACGCGTGCACCAAATCGAGCAGAGTCTCAATCAACCAAAGACTTGGCCCCTTTACTGAAGGCCCTCGGTGGGTCTCATCGAGGCGTTAACCTATACCTATGACGCGACGGGAAACCGAATCTCATTCAACCGGGCGAACGCCGCAGCCACACTGCTGCCGAATCCCGTGCAAGCGGCCTACGATGCCGCTAATGAGCAGATTCAATTCGGCGATCCGCTACCGGGGACACCGAATCTGACATATGATGCCAATGGCAATTTGACGTCACATACGGATGCAAGCGGGACAAGGACTTAGACGTGGGATGCG
>JBFKNO010000181.1:0-6017 GCA_041629275.1 Nitrospiraceae bacterium | reverse complement strand
CCCGGGCGCACGCGGAGCCGATCGCCCTGTTGCACGTTGTCCAGCGGGACGTCCTCCTCGTGCCCGTCGTCCCGGACCAGCCTCGCCGTTTTGGGCGCGAGCCCCAGAAGCGCCTTGATCGCGCCGCTCGTCTTGGCGCGGGCTCGTAATTCCAGCACTTGGCCGAGTAGGACGAGCACAACGATCACCGCCGCGGCCTCGAAATAGACGGCCACGGGCCCACCCGGTCCCCGGAAGGACGCCGGGAAGATCCCGGGGAACAGGGTGGCGACCGCGCTGTAGACATAGGCGGTGCCGGTCCCCAGCGCAATCAGCGTGAACATGTTCAAGCTGCGATGGACGATGGACATCCATCCCCGCTCGAAAAAGGGCCATCCGCCCCAGAGCACGACCGGCGTCGCGAGGAGCAGCTCGAGCCAGGCCTTCACCTGCTCGGACACGAGGCCCTCCAGCGGCCGGCCCGGAATCATCTCCCCCATCGCCAGGACGACGACCGGGAGGGCCAGCACGAGGCTGATCCAGAACCGCCGCGCCATATCCTGCAGCTCCGGGTTCTCGTCCTCTTCGAGCGTGACCGTCCGGGGCTCCAGCGCCATCCCGCAGATCGGGCACGACCCCGGCTCGTTGCGCACGATCTCCGGATGCATCGGACAGACGTATTCGGTCTTCGTCGCCAGTTGCGCACCGGACGGCTCCAGGGGCATCCCGCAGCTCGGGCAGGAGCCCGGCGTCGGTTGATGGACCTCGGGGTGCATGGGACAGGTATAGTCGCGACCCCCACGCCTTTCCCCGTACTCCTGGATAGCAGTGTGTTGTTGCTCCTTATCCCTCATGTCGAAACCCGCCCACCCGAAGCGTGTTCTTCACATCAGTATGCCACCGCCAGATCGTGTAGATGGCCGGAATGACAAAGAGGGTGAGCAGCATCGCCGAAGCCACGCCGCCGACCATCGGCGCCGCCAGCCGCTTCATGACGTCCGCGCCTGTGCCCGTGGCCCACATGACCGGGATCAGCCCCAGGATATTCGCCAGCCCGGCCATCGCCATGGGCCGAATCCGCTCGACGGCCCCCAGATGAACGGTCTCGATGAGGTCGTCGAGAGTCCGCAGCTCGCCGGCTGCTTTCCGCCGCTTACAGGCTTCATCGAGATAGGCCAGCATCACGGCGCTCGTCTCAGCGGCGACCCCCGCCAGCGCGATGATGCCCACCCAGACCGCGATGCTCATGTTGTAGCCGAGCAGGACCATGTACCAGAGCGCACCGACCAGCGAGAGCGGCACGCCCAACATGACCATCAGGGTCTCCGCAACGGATCTGAAGGCGAAGTAGAAGAGGACAAAGATAATGGCAATGGTCAGCGGCACGAAGATCGTGAGTCGATGGCGAACGCGCTCCATATACTCGTATTGCCCCGACCACGCGAGGGTATACCCTTGGGGCAGCTCAACGTTTTCCTCTACCGCACGTTTGAGATCCTCGATATAGCTCCCCATATCCCTCCCGGCCATATCCACATACACATAACCTGATAGCATGCCGTCTTCATCTCGGATCATGGGCGGACCAGTGACAAACCGCAGCGTCGCCAGTTGGGCAAGTGGTACTTGCGCACCGGTTGGTGTATCCACGAGGACGCGGCGTAGTTTCGCCGGGTCATCCCGCAGCTCACGCAAGTACCGCACGTTGATGGGATACCGTTCCCGCCCCTCAATCGTGGTGGCGATATTTTCTCCCCCGATGGCCGACTCGATCACTCGGCCGACGTCCATCACGGTGAGACCATACCGGGCGATTTCCTCGCGGTTGATGTCAAAATCCAGGAAGTATCCGCCGAAGACCCGTTCTGCATAGACACTCCTGGTCCCCGGCACCTTCTGGAGGACCATTTCCAGGTGCTTGCCGATCTCCTCGATGCGCTTGAGCTCAGGGCCAAAGATCTTGATTCCCACGGGAGTCCGGACACCGGTCGTCAGCATGTCGAGCCGCGCTTTGATGGGCATGGTCCAGGCATTGGTCACCCCCGGGAACTGGAGGGCCTGGTCCATCTCCTCGATCAAGCTTTCGTAGGTGACGCCGGGCCGCCACTGGTTCCTGGGCTTGAGATTGACGACGGCCTCCACCATGCTGAACGGAGCCGGATCTGTGGAGGTATCCGCACGGCCCGCCTTGCCGAAGACCTGCGTCACTTCGGGAAAGGCCTTGAGCTTCCGGTCCATCTGCTGGAGGAGCATCGAGGCTTGCGTGACCGAAATCCCCGGCAGCGTGGTGGGCATATAGAGGATCGTGCCTTCGTAGAGGGGCGGCATGAATTCGGAGCCCATGCGTTCGAATGCCGGCACGATGGTCAGGGTGAGCCCAATCGCGGCGACCACAACCACACTTCTGTACCGCAGGGCGACGCGGAGAAATGGCGCGTAAAGCTTTTGTAACCCTAGGGTGACAGGGTGCCGCCGCTCGGGGATGATCCGCCCACGGACGAGAAACGCCAGCAATGCGGGGATCAGCGTGATGGCCAGAACCGCACTCATGGTGATGGCCAGGTTCTTCGTGAAGGCCAGGGGCTTGAAGAGACGTCCTTCCTGCCCCTCCAAGGTAAACACGGGCATGAACGCAATCGCAATCACCAGGAGTGAGGCGAAAATGGCCGGCCCGACCTCCTTGGCCGAATCGATGAGCACTTGAGTCCTATCACCGACTCGTCCGCTTCGCTCCCATTCCTCGAGGCGCTTGTGCGCGTTATCCACCATGATGATCGCTGCGTCGACCATGTCCCCGATCGCGACGATGATGCCCCCGATGGACATGATGTTCATGCCGATCCCCATGAAGTACATCGGGATGAAGGCCAGGAGCACGGCAAGCGGCAAGGTGAGGATGGGAAGCAAGGCGGATCGCAGGTGTAAAAGAAATCCGACGACCAGCACACTGACGACAATCAGTTCTTCTATGAGATTCTCTTTCGCGGTCGCAATGGACTCTCGGATGAGACCGCTGCGATCGTAGGTTGTGACCACCTTCACGCCCGGTGGCATTGAGGGCTCCAGTTCCTTGAGCTTCGCCTTGATGCGTTCAATGACTCGCAACGCATTCTCCCCGAAGCGCATGATCACGACCGCGCCCACCACCTCCCCTTCACCATCCAATTCGACCAATCCGCGTCGCATATCGGGGCCCAACCGGACGGTGGCCACGTCACGCAGCAGAATAGGGGTTCCACGAGGGCTGACCCCGACGGCAATTTGCTCGATATCCGCTGTAGACTGGATATAGCCGCGGCCTCGGATCATGTACTCCACTCCGGAATACTCCACTACCCGGCCGCCCACGTCATTGTTGCTCATGCGGATCGTTTCGATGATCTGAGAGAGCGAAAGCTTATAGGCCAGAACCTTGGTGGGGTCCAGGTTCACCTGATACTGCCGGACAAAGCCCCCGACGCTGGCGACCTCCGCGACACCCTCCACGCTGAGCAGCCAGTAGCGGAGGTGCCAGTCTTGAAAAGACCGGAGTGAGGCGAGGTCCTGCTGACCGGTTTCATCGATGAGCGCATACTGAAACACCCAACCCACGGCCGTCGCATCGGGTCCGAGCTGCGGCGTGACCCCCTCGGGAAGCCTGCCGGCGAGCTGATTCATGTATTCAAGGACACGGCTCCGTGCCCAGTAGATATCCGTCCCGTCCTTGAACAGGACGTAGACATAGGAGAAGCCAAAGTCCGAGAAGCCGCGGACGACCGTGACCTTCGGGGCGGAGAGCAATGCCGTGACAATAGGATAGGTAATTTGGTCCTCGACAAGGTCAGGTGACCGTCCAGGCCATTTCGTAAACACGATCACCTGTGTATCGGACAGATCCGGGACCGCGTCGACCGGCGTGTTGTTCATCGCCCACAAACCGGCTGACGCAAACCCGAAGACCAGCAGAAACACGATGAATCGGTTCCTGGCGCTAAACTCGATGATCCGCGCAACCATTCCCGCCTCTAATGCTTCATCCCTGCCATGCCACCGACCGCCGACTTCAACTGACTCTCGGAATCGATCAGGAAGTTTGCCGAGGTGACGATATGATCCCCTTCCTTGAGCCCTCCCAGCACTTCCACCCAGTCGCCGGCTTGGACGCCGAGCTTGACCGTCCGCCATTCCAGTTTGCCGCCGCCAAGGTGGAGGAAGATCAATTGCCGCTCTCCTGATTCCAAGACCGCGTCTCGCTGAATCGCCAATCTGGTGCCCAGCGGAATTTTCAGTTCGACGTTCGCGAACATGCTCGGTTTGAGCTTTTCACCGGGATTCGCGACCTCGAACCGCACTTTTGCCGTGCGCGTTTCAGGATCCAGCGTGGGATAGATGAAACCGACCCTGCCCGTGAGGACCATACCCGGGTCGTAAGAAAGGGTCACCCGCGCCTTTTGGCCGAGCTTAATCAAGGGAAGCTCGTATTCGTAGATGTCGGCGAGAATCCAGACACGAGACAGATCCGCGATCATGTAGAGCTCGGTCCCCGGCGTCACATAGGTGCCCGCGCGTGCCTCCATCTTTAGCACTGTCCCGGTGATCGGCGAATGGATGGGAAGCGTCCGCAGGACCTTCCCTGTGCGCTCGAGATCACGAATGTGATCTTCTGTGATATCCCACAGCTCGAATCGTCGCCGCGTGGCCTCCAGGAGATCCTTCGCGCCGCGCGCCACCTCCGGAAACTCGCTTTTTCCCAACTGGCGCAGGCTCTGAAGCGCGAGCAGGTATTCCTCCTGTGTGGCGACCAAGTCAGGGCTATAGATGCTGAACAGGATCTGCCCCTTTTTGACATGGTCTCCAATGGCGCTGACCAGGAGTTTCTCAATCCATCCTTCCAACTTGATGTTCACGCGCTCAAGACGCCGCTCGTCGATATCGACGCGCCCGACCGTCCGAATCTCTTTCTCGAGGGCACGGCGTTTGGCCTCTTCGAACCGCACCCCGATGGTCTGCAAACGCTCCGGGGCGATCGTCATGGTATTGGGTGCCGCGTCCATTGGAACGGCCGGCTTCTGTACGGAAACCTCTTCCGCAGGCGTAGGCATCGGAAGCATGCCAACAGGCTCTTGGACCTCCCCGATTTGTCCGCGCGGGTACTCGGCCGGTGAGGGCAAGGGCTCGCGCGACAGGTACCAGAATGAGACGGCCAAGCCTGCCACGATGAGGACGCCGGCGACGATCGACGCCGTTCTCGGTGTCACGGCAGCGGCTCCTTCTCGCCTGGGACCGTTCGGGTGAGCGGCCCGCCGGTTAGCTCCTCGAGCCTGGCCACGGCCTTCTCATGGGCCACCATTTCCCCGTGGAGCTCCAATTCGTTTTCCTGCAGCGTGAGCAGGTTGTTCAGGAGCGTGAGAAAATCCACTTTGCCGACGCCATACCCAGCCTGTGCGGATCGCAGCGCGAGCGTGGCCAGAGGAATGATGGCGTCTCCCACGATTCTGATGAGCCGCTCTGCTCGCTTCGCCCGCTCATAGGCGTCTTTCACTTGAAACAGCACATCTTGACGCGCCCCAGTGAACGCGTCACGCGCGCTCGACAAGTCAGACCCAGCTTGATTCACCCCTTCACGCTGCTTGGTTTGATAGAAGAGGGGGATCTGAATCCCGAGCATCACCTGGTAGCCATTGTCGTTAATCCGATCGTTGTGCGTTCCCAAGGCGCTGAGGTTGAAATCTGGATAATATTCCCGCCGGGCCAATGACAAGGCGCGCTCCCCGCGCTCTATGTCCTTGGCGAAGGCGAGCAGGATCGGCGACACCTGCCCTGCGCGCTCAGCGAGTTCCGTCAGATCGAGGACGATCGGTTGTATCGCAATTTCCTCCGGGGTCCCCAGCGGTCCTATTGGTGGTCGATTGAGAAGCCTGTTGACGGCGGCATGCAGGCTCTCTTTTTGTTGTTCGAGCACCGCCAGACGATCGAGGACCCGGGATAGCTCAACTTGGGCACGGAAGACGTCCTGCTGTGCCGCCTTGCCCACACTGTAGCGAGCATTCGCGGTCTTT
>JBFKNO010000180.1:0-6179 GCA_041629275.1 Nitrospiraceae bacterium | reverse complement strand
TTTTACGCCGTGTTTTTTTCTTCACCTGTTGTCACGTCCCGGTGCATGCGCGCAACGACGCGCGGCTGAAGCGGCTGAATAGGCGAGCAGGTTTCTCTTGCCGGCCTTGTTGGAGGCGTGGCTCAGTACCAAATGCGAAAATCCGAATGGGCTCCGGTTGCCGCGTGCCACTGCACGTCGAGTCGATCGACCCGGGCGAGGGGTGGGCCGGCTCTGAGCGCATCAAGGATCGCCTCGACCGCCGCACGCTCCCCCTCGACCTCGACCTCGACCCGGCCGTCGTCCAGGTTGCGGACCCCTCCGCGGAGTCCGGCCCTGGAGGCCACTTCCCGGGCAAAGGCGCGATAGGCCACGCCCTGCACCCGACCGGCCACCAACACGCGGGCCCTCACGGCTGAATCGGCGCCCGCCATATCCCTGCAAGGGGTCCGGGCGCGACCGTTGGGGCAGGCCCGGTGGACCCCTTCACGAACCGGGGGGGCCGCCCCCGTAGCATTCCGTCCCTTCGACCTAGCGATAGGGCCATAAGCCCCCCTATGAGAGCATCAATCTTTATTTTCAGCAAAGGAAATGCTTTCTCTGGAAAGAAATTTTGCTTCGCTGTCGCACGCGTCACCCGCCTTCGCTAAAGCTACGGCGGGCAGGCCCGCCTCCTCATCCGCCGAAGCCATCGCGGGCAGGCCCGCCTACTCATCCGCCGAAGCTACGGCGGGCAGGCCCGCACCGGAGGATTTCGAACGCTCACCTGCCACGTGACCGCAGCACTCTATCGGTGCGCCGCGGGCAGAACCTGAGTCGATGCCGGGAGGACAAGGTGCGAGCAGGGAGAGTGACACGCGCGAACGCCGCGCACCGAGCAAAAGGTTCCCCAAGAGGGCTCGGCCTTCATGGCGCGATGGAGGCGTCTGGCCTGTCGATCGCGTGCGGGAGAAAAAACCGGACGGGCCCCCGTCGCCGGTGGACGCAGGAAGACACGGCAAACAAATTGAGGTGTTCTCTCGGCGCGGCAAGAAGAGTCATAGGCCGCGCCGCCCCAACGAAGGAATCGAAGAGGGGAAGAACCAGATTAAGGGGTTTCTCCGGCGGCGCAAGTTTTTGGCACCGCCGGCTCAAGCGAAGCTTGGAATGGTCGGGGCGAGAGGATTTGAACCTCCGACACCCGCGTCCCGAACGCGGTGCGCTACCGGGCTGCGCTACGCCCCGATCAATGCTTCCGAGCCCCCCGGCGTCAGGAAATCGCTTCGCACGGCATGCCGTGCGCGTCAGCCACGCCTCGGCACGTCACCTTGCCCTCGCGCACGTTCACGCCCCGGGCCAGACCCGCGTCCGAGCGGATGGCCTGGTCGATGCCCGCCGAGGCCAAGCGGACTATAAAGGGCAGGGTGGCGTTGGTCAAGGCCAAAGTGGACGTGCGCGGCACGATGCCGGGCATGTTGCTCACGCAGTAATGGATCACGCCATCCACGTCGTAGGTCGGTTTCGAATGGCTCGTGGGGCGTGTCGTTTCGAAGCAGCCTCCCTGGTCGACGGAGACGTCCACCATGACGGATCCGGGCTGCATATTGGCGACGGTCTCGCGCCGGACAAGCTTGGGCGCCTTGGCTCCCCGGACGAGCACGGCTCCGATGACGAGGTCCGCCCCCTCGACCGCGCGATCGATCCACGGTTGGTTGGCGGCAAGCGTGACGATCCGACCCTGATACTCCGCGTCCAAGCGGCGCAACTGCTCCAGGTCCAGATTGAACACGGTGACTTGGGCGCCCATGCCCACGGCAATCCGGGTCGCGCCACTACCCACGACCCCCGCGCCGAGAATAACCACCTTGGCCGGCGCGACCCCCGGCACCCCGCTGAGCAGAATGCCGCGTCCGCCACGCACGCGCTCCAGGTAAAAGGCCCCCACTTGCACGGCCATCCGCCCGGCGATCTCGCTCATGGGCTTCAGCATCGGCAAACTGCGATCCTCCGCCTCGGTCGTCTCGTAGGCAATCGCCGTGATCTTGGCGTCCAGCAGAGCGCGGGTCAGGTCCGGCAACGCGGCAAGGTGTAAGTACGTAAACAATGCTTGGCCGGGACGAAACATGTGGCACTCCGAGAGCTGCGGCTCCTTCACCTTGACGATCAGGTCGGCTCTCTCGAACACCTCGTGCGTGTTGGCAGCGATCGCCGCACCGGCTTGCCGGTAATCGTCGTCTGCAAAGCCGCTTCCCTCCCCGGCGGAGGGCTCCACGAGCACCGTGTGCCCGCCGGCGCGCAACACGCGCGCCCCGTCGGGGGTCACACTCACGCGGTATTCGTTGTCCTTGATCTCCTTTGGGACGCCGATCACCATGTGTCAGTCTCCCTGAGCTCTCCGCGGCACTCGTTCCCGCTGGGTCACGGTCAGCACCCGTCTTGAATAGTATAGCCTGTCCATACGCCCTAAGTCTCCCAGGTCGCGTCTTCCGCGCATCGCGCTCCGCGCACGTGCAGGTCGGCCGGCGACCGATCCCGCGCCGCCGACCATGGACATCGGCGAGAGCCATCGTGTAAGATGCCGACCCGATCAGCGCCTGCACGATTCTGTGCTGGCATCGGAGGTTCCCGCCTTTATGGAGCTCGATGAGAGTCCCGTCCAGGTGACCTGTGACGGGTGTCGCACCCACCAGGCCCCGTTGCAAAAGCTCTCCCTGGGCAAGGATTTTTTTGCCCGTCCCTACGATCGGTTGTCGCCCTCGAGCGACGCCAGTCCTAAATGGTACTGCGCCACATGCTCCGTGCACAAGAATCTCCAGCGTGATTTCCGTGATATCCAAGCGGAGCTGGTCAAGTGGACCGCGGGGGAGGCATCCCAGATGCAGGACCCTGGCCAACTCCAGCGCGCACGGCTGCGGCTGCAGGAGATCTCGCTTCTTCTCGACCAGGCAGGCGGACGTTCGCCATTTCTGGAGCAGGCGACCGTCATGACCGTCATGACGGAACTGGAAATTCGCACCGACGGACGGGTCAATCGCGACGCGCGACCGGTCTAGCCCGACGGAGCCATGACGACGTTCCAGCATCACATCTTTGTCTGCGTGAATCAGCGTCCCAAGGACGATCCGCGCGGATGCTGCGCCAACAATGGCTCGGAGCGCCTCCAGGCCTTCTTCAAGAAGGAAGTCGAGCGCCTCGGGTTGAGGGGGCGGGTCCGGGCCAACAAAGCCGGCTGCCTGGACCACTGCGAGTACGGGCCCAGCGTCGTGATCTACCCGGAGGGTGTCTGGTATTGGGTGGGGTCCGAGGCGGACGTGACCGAGATCATGGAGCGGCACATCCTGAAGGGCGAAATCGTCGAGCGGCTGCTGATGCCGGACCACGAGCCGCCGCAGAAGATCTCCGGTATAAACCAGGGCTAACGAGCGGGCCGAGGCACGGCCCGGTTGAGAATATAGTCATGGCGGTCGAAGAGAAGTGGAAGGCGAATCAGGAGAAGGTCGCCTTCATGAAACGATTTCCCGGCCTGCTGGCTGCGTGGGAGCAAACCCGCGGCAAGACGATCGAGGCGGTGAAGCCCTTGACGGCAAAGCCGGACGCCGCGGTGCTCGTGTTCACCGACGGGTCCTTCACCGTCGCGGCCCCCATCCGGCCGGAGCCCGCTGAGCTCGGCAATGGTCTGGCTGCGGCGAGGGCCGAGCTGGAAGCTCGCCACCGGGAAGCCTACGCCGAGCTGGATCGACTCGTCCGCAAGGATCAAGAGGCCCTCCGCGTTGCGCGCGCCGAGAAAATTATGGGCGCGATACAGAATAATCTCGAACAGATCCCAGAGCTCAGAGACCAGATTCGCCGACTGGTTGACAGTTGGGAAGCCGGCGACGGACGCGGGTAAGGACGGTCGATCATGAACATGCTGGAAATGTTCTCCCAGGGTCTTTTCGAGGGAGTCAAGCCTATGATGGTGGTGAGAGATCATCTGGTCCGTCATCCCGATCGCTGCACGCACAACGCCGTCTGTATCCCCGTCTGTCCGACCGGCGCCTGGCTGTCGACCCCGCCCTATAAATTCGACGCCTCCCGCTGCATGGAATCCTGCCGCTTGTGTCTCGATGCCTGCCCGACCAACGCGATCTACGCGGTGTTCCGCAAGGGCGACAAGCTTCTCACTCCCAGCAATAAATAAAAAGGCAGGCTCAAGCTCTAGGGCTGGCGTTGTGGCCGAACAGCCGCGGCAGGCCTGGGAAAGAGGGATTGCCGCGTGCGCGGGAACGACGGATGTGCTCGTTCTGTCATCCCTGCGAAAGCAGGGATCCATCTTGGCGCGGGCGGCCCCTCACCGGCGCCGCGAGGGGATCCTGGATTCCCGCGTGCGCGGGAATGACCGAGCGGGGATGCCGAGGCTCACACGATCTGCTTGCGCAGGCGGCCCCAGTAGGCGGTCCAGAGCCGGCCGCTGGCGGCGGTCATGGTGGTGAGCGCCATCAGGCGATATACCCGGCCTCTGGTCATCTTCACGTTCACGGCGGGGTCGAGCAAGTCCGGCGAGGACGCCACGAGACGCAGGGTTTCCCCGGCGAACAGGAGGGGCCACAGGCAGGCGAGACGGAGCCGCACCTCCCGCCGCGGAATCGCCAGGGTGTAGAGCCATCCCTGGTCCAGATGGTCGAGGGCGTGGCGGAGCAGACGGGTCAGGACCGGACGGAGGGCGGGCAACGACTCCGGGCGGAGCAGGTCGCCGGGTTTCAGCCCCACGTCCTCGAGCCAGTCCTGCGGGACGTAGCACCGCCCGCGCCGCAGGTCCCTCGGAAGGTCCTTCAGCACGTTGGTGAGCTGCAGGCCTTTTCCGAAGCGGACGCCGATCTTGGACATGTGTGTCTGGTTCCAGGAGGCCAACGAGGCCACATGGGCGCAGGACATGTGCGTCCAGAACTCCCCGACGCATCCGGCCACGTGATAGATGTAGCGATCCAGATCATCGAACGAGCGCAGCGCGGTCAAGTCCTCGACGCGATCTCCGGCGAACGTGACGAGGTCCATCTCCATGCCCGGCGTCAGATTGCGCATGAGCGATCGAATGCGCGCTTGATCCTCCACGGAGAAGTCCAGAAAGACCCGGAAGCAATCCTCCAGTCGCTCGACCAGGAGCCGCTCCGCGGGCAGCGATTGATGGGGGAGCACGGCCTGCTGGATCCTCGTGACCTGGTGCCACGGGACGGCGCCATTGCCGAAGAGACCACGAAAGATCTGGAGGCATTCCAGGCGCTGCTCCCGGGGCAGCACGCCCGTGTCGGCGATCGTGTCGGCCGCCCGCGCGAACAGATAGGCCAGGCCGAGCTGGTCGCGAAGGACGGCGGGGAGGACCCGCAGCGTGAGGTAGAAGGAGCGCGAGACGTGTTTCAGCACGCCGGTGAGGAGATCGCGCTTGGTGAGCGCCGGTTGGGGTGGCGGGGTCACTCTCGGACTTCCAGGAGTCCTTCCATGCCCTTCTCCCGATGGCTGGCGAAGAAGAGCAGCTTCTTGTCACAGTAAAAGGTATAGAGACCGGCTTTCGAGGGCGTGAACCGGACGGTGGCGGTGTCGCCGGCGCCCACAACCTGGTCGACGTTCAGGCCGGCGTCGAGGTCACGCAGCACGAAGTTGTGCGGCGTCAGCACGGTGGCACTGGTCAGGACCAGCTCAACTGGCTCGCCGGCCCGCACGATGAGATGGTTGGGACGGAAGAGGTAGCTGTCCAGTACCAGGGCGCCGCGCTGAATCCCGTCGACATCCCTCTGCAGCGCGACGGGTTCCCCGGCGCCTTCCGCCTGCAGCAGGCCGAGAAGGACACACAGCACGCCGAGGAGGAGCCACCGCCAAGTCCTGTGAGGCATAGCTTCTTCTAACACGAGGGCTGGGGACGGTCAATGACGCGCCCCCTTGATTTCCTCGGGGCAAGGCTTATCAGCAGGGCTGTTTGCATAGGCGGCAGTATTGTATAATGTGGCCACGTCTCGGAGGATCGGACCCGTCTGGAGCGGGGTCCGAAGGCCGAGCGACAACGACGGAGGATCGGCATCCATGTTCACGAGAATGAAGGGCATTGGGCTGTTGCTCATTGCCAACGTGCTCATATTCATCACACTGTCCATCACCTTTCAGATCCTCGCCCAGTTCATTCTGCCGGCATTCGGAATCGACATCAGAGGTTCCGTCGCGCAGTCCGACCTGCTCTGGTCCTAGATCGG
>JBFKNO010000179.1:0-6211 GCA_041629275.1 Nitrospiraceae bacterium | reverse complement strand
GAGCGGTATGGTCCGAGAGCCATTCATGCCGCGTCGGGCCGGATTGCCGGCTCGGCCGGAAGCACGTCCGCTCGCGCCTACCTCGGAAGGCCGGCGAGGCGCGCACGTATGGTCCCGTCTCGGAAACCGGGGCCTGCAGCGCCTGATCCAGTCGCCCCTTGCTGCCATCCAGGGCGGAGCGGCGTCCGCGTGCCGGGAGCAGGTCGTCGCCCCGTCTGATCTTCCGGGGCGCCTCTCTGGCGGCCGTCCACTGGACCCTGGCGCCCGCGCGTTCTTCGAGGCGCGCCTCGGGCACGACCTCACCGGCGTGCGGCTGCATACCGACCGGCACGCCGCGGAGGCGGCCCGGCTCGTCAACGCCCGCGCGTTTACGATCGGGCGGGACGTGGTGTTCGGAGAGGCCCAGTACGAAACCCGAAGCGTTGAGGGACGCCGGCTCCTCGCGCACGAGATCGTCCACACCATCCAGCAGGGAGCCAGCAGGCCCCTCGCCGCTGCGGGCCTTCCGCTCCAGCCGCGCGCTCACCAGGCCGTGGTCAACCGGGTACCGAAGGTGGCCGGCGTGGAGTGGACGGTCGATCACGCCGACGTGGCGACGGGCACCATGGTCGACCTGCTGGCCGACGTCATCGCCGGTCTGACGGGAGATCCCGCCAGCGTCGCCAAGGCCTATGCCACGACGATGCGCGACGCGAAGGATCGCTCACGCTGGGAGCGGCTGAAGAAGGCGGTGGGGTCGACGAGCACCTGGCAGGACAAGGCGGGGCTGTACGTCCGCGCCATTGATTTCCTCCGCGACAACAAGTCGCGCTTTGCCGTCCCGGACTCCTACGACACCATCGGGCGGGCGATCGCCTACTGCGACGCGAGCTCGCTGACGTGGCCGGCCTCGCTCACCGACAGCTTCTACGAGAACCTGCTCGTCCAGGCGGTCTACACGGCGGGACCCGGGACGGCGAAGTTTACCCACCGGACGTCGAAGAGCGAATACCACGTGCCCGGGCGGATCGCCGGGACAAAGGAGTTCGCGCCCAGCGGCCGCGACGCCCTCCTGCGTCCCGCGGCCTCGCCGACCATGCCGATCAGCGGCGGGTTTCCGAAGGGGACGGACCTGCTCGCGGGCTACGGCGCCCAGCCGGGATCGGTCTCGGCCGGAGACGCGGCGAAGCTGGTCGCCAAGCACAGCTCCAAGATTCCCGCCAGGCTGCGACCGTTCCTCGAGACCCTGGCGACTGACGGCACGATCCACACCGTCCTGGATCGCTTCCTGAGCGTCGACAAGGGGGCCTTTCGTCTGGAGCCGGTGGCGCTGGGGGGCGCGCATTACAGCCACACGGTCCCGCCCTCCATCGAGGTGGACCCCGACCTCTTCCCGGGCTCGGGCGCCGATCGGGAAGATACGGAGATCGGTTTGCGGACGACCCTGTCGCATGAGCTCTACCACTACGCGCTCGACCGTGCCGACGCGGCCATCACCGAGGTGGGCGGCTCGGCCGACCACGACCTGATCGGGCTCGTGGAGGACCGCTATCAGATCATCGAGACGATCCGCGCGGGGCTGCCGCTCGTCGGCTCCGGGATCCATGCGCTGACGGGCTATGTGGGGCCCGAGCTCGAGCCGGCCTTGAAAAAGCTCATCGACAAGAACGACGCCGCAGGCTTGAAGACCTACGTGGGGCGGCGTGACTTCCTGGATTCCATCGTCTACAGCCAGCTGCTCGGGCATCTGAGCGGGACGCCCTTCTTCGTCAAGACGCCAAGCCGGTTCGCCTTCGACCCGGCGCAGATCACCGACCTGGCCTACCTGGCCGCGGTCAACGGCGTCATCCTGAGAAAAGCCTTCGAGACGGCCGCGGATGTCTCGACGCGAAAGGGCATCAGCCTGAGCGCCGTGTGGGGTAACACCGCCTATCAGACAGAGGTCCTCGGGTTCATCAAGAGGTTCATGGCGCTCGTACAGTCGAACAAGACGGCCGGGGCCGCCGCCCTCGCGGCCACCATCTAAAGTCCGGCGAGGCGCTCTGCGTTCATCGATCACGCCCTCTCCCTCCACCGGAGGGAGAGGGTTGGGGTGAGGGTGGTGAAAGTAGCTATGCGTAAAGCCAGCGTCCGGCTGCATCGACAACCTGTCCGGAACCCGGCCGCGGCCGGGACCCAGCGCGCCGCCGGGAGTGTCACCGCGGGCCCGGCCGTGGCAACCTTGCAGAGGGTGGCCGGCAACCGGCGCATGCTGCGCGCCCTGCGACCGGCTGTGCCGAACCCCAACCTGCCCGTGAGCTCGCCGGGAGATGCCCGGGAGCGTCACGCCGAACGCGTCGCGCAGCGGGTGTTGGGGAGGACGGACGCGCAGGCGCCGTCCGGGGCGCTCGGGCAGGCGGGAGGGGGTGTAACCCTGGATCATGGTATGGGAGGCGCGCTTGGCAAGGGAAAGGCCTTGGCTCGGGCGGAGCGATCTTTTTTCGAGTCTCGGTTCGGGCATGACTTCGGGACGGTCCGCATTCATACCGGGCCCGTCGCCGAGGAGCTGGCCCGTGGGCTCGATGCGCGCGCGTTCACCGTCGGGCGGGACATCGTCTTCGGCCGGAACGAATTCCGTCCGGGAACCCAAACCGGACGCAGATTGCTCGCGCACGAGCTCGCGCATGTCGTCCAGCAACAGGCCGATCCGGACGCGTCGCGCGAGATCCGGCGCCAGCCCGCCGGTCCGGGCCCGGGCACGACGCCGGCCGCCGGATGGAGCCCGGACCTCCTCACGATCGTGTTGATGTCTCACCGGACGGACTGTGTCGGTATGGCGGATTCCTCCGGGGGGATCCTTTATAGTGACTGCGGGTCGCCGGTCAAACCGCCGTTCTGTCAATCGGCCCACGTGCCGTTCGAGGTGCAGTTCTTCGTGGATCGTGTCAACGCGCCGAGGCCCCAGCCCTTCGCTCCGCCGGAGGTCCGCGTTCGCATGCAGTTCGTCACGACGGGAGGTCGGCGGACCATCGATGTCGACGAGACCGATCCGCGGCCGCGCTACGGCGGCCCCAACCACCCGTTGCAGCCGAGCTTCGGCAAGGACTTTCCCGTGGGGACGGCGGAGAGCGGCCGCCTGTCGGTGCTGTTGAGCTTGAAGGATTCCTCCGGCATCAATGTCGTGTACGATGATCGTGTCGACTTCGAGATTACGCCCTGTGCCTGAGCTGCTCCCCACAGGGTTGCCCCACCGTTTTTTCCCTCTCCCTGCTCTGGAGGGAGAGGGTGGGGGTGAGGGTGGACGGAGAAAATGGCCCCTCACCCCGACCCTCACTCCCGCAACGGGGGAGAGGGAGAATCGTGAGTCTATCTCTGCATCTCTGACGCCTGTGAACCGAATGAATGGGTAAGAGGTGATGCCGTGATCGCACGACAACGCATCGAGAAGAACATCATTGAGACGAGAGCCAGAGCCAAGAGCGACACGAGCGTTCTCTCACAGGTGTCAGCGGAAGGCACCGCTCGCAGCCTATGGCAGAGCCGATCCGGCAACCGTGTGGTCCAGCGGCTGGTCCGCTCCGGAGCCGCTGGGCTGATCCAGGCCAAGCCCTGCGCCTGCGGCGCGACCTGCCCGCAGTGCCGCCCCTACCCGCTGCAGGCGAAGCTGCGGGTCAGCTCGCCCGATGACCCGTTCGAGCGGGAGGCGGACCGCGTGGCCGATCAGATCATGCGCATGCCCGATCCCAAGGGTCAGGGGCTCGCCCCCTTGGCGCAACGGCAGGCCGACGCGGAAGAGGAGGACGAGCTCAAAGCCAGGATCCAGGCGAAGGCCGTTGAATCCGGCATGCCGACGGCGGCCGGTCAGGTCGAAGACGACGTGGCGCTGACGGCCGGCTCCGGCCAGCCGCTCCCGGGCTCGGTACGGACCTTCTTCGAGCGACGCTTCGGCGTGGACTTCGGCGACGTCCGGGTCCATACCGGCGCCGAGGCTGCGGCCTCAGCTCGGGTGCTGCGCGCCCGGGCCTTCACGGTCGGCCGCGACATCGTGTTCGGAGAGAACGAATACCGGCCGGACGGCTCGGAGGGACGGCGCCTGCTCGCCCATGAGCTGACGCATACGATCCAGCAAGGGGCCTCGTGCGTCGGAGCCGCCAGGGCGGCGAAGATCTTTCGACAGGGCACGCCGGGGGCTCAAACCATCCCGCCGCAATGCGCCGGAGCGCGGGGCAATTGGACGTTTCTCATTCGCTCGTCGGGCATCGGCATGGGGGCTGCCTATGTCAAGGAAGGCGGCACCCTTGCGTTTCACAACCTCGACACGCGCGCCCATCAGATTCGGATCAGCCCCCCGCACCTCGTGAGCAGCGCGACCCTGACCGTTCCCGCCGGCTCCAAGGTCGTCATCTTCGTGAACCGGATCGGGCGGGTCGAGGGAGGCAGCATCATCGACAGCCCGGGTCCGGGACAGACGGTACACGACTTCGTCGTCTGCCCGTAGGCCAGCGTCTCTTCATCCTATCCCCTTGAACCACTCCGAACCCTCTCCCCCTTGGGGGAGAGGGGAGGGTGAGGGGGCAGAGAGAGAATGGTGAGGGGGCAGACAAGTCTGAAGAAACATGGCTGTGAAAGAACGACAGGGACTTCAGCCAACGCGCAGGCGCCCCTCGGACAACCGGCACGCTCCGACACCGCTCTCCACCGGCGATGCGACTCATTCCGTTCTGTCGTGGCACCGCCGACTCGGCAACCACGGCGCGCAACGCGTTGCCCAGCCCAATCTCAGCATCAGGCAGCCGAATCCCTCGGTGCCCGGCTCCGGCCGGCCGCTCCCCAGCTCAATACGAGAATTCTTCGAAGGCCGCTTCGAGGCCGACTTCAGCGACGTGCGGATTCATACTGGTGCGGAGGCGGCGCAGTCTGCGAGAAGCCTCAGCGCCCGGGCCTTCACGGTCGGCCGGGACATCGTGTTCGCGGCAGGCCGCTACGCGCCAGGGACCGAGGCGGGAACACGGTTGCTCGCGCACGAGCTGACGCACGTGGTCCAGCAGCGAAGTATCCTAACGGGTGCGAGGACATATTGTCAGTTACAACCAGATGAGGAAGAGAACGGCGAGGCCTCCGAGGATCCAGGCAACGCGGCGGAAAACGACGAACCTTCCCCAGCCACAGCCGGACCGGAGCACCTGATGGTCCGGCCCTTCGGCGTGACGACGGCCATCTGTCACTGCGTGCCCGAGATCGAGCGGACACGGAGGCACATGGATCTCAGCGCGAGGGCCCTCGAGCAGTGCGAGCACTCCTCCAGGACGAAGGATGAGCTGACGGCGTGCAGGAGAAGGATCGTCGCCCAGCAGGTGAAAGGTCTCCCCAAGCTCAAGGTCGCCGGGACGATCAAATCGGAATCTGGTGAGGTGAAGATCAGAGCGCGAGGCGGGTCGTGCAACGCTGTGTTGGAGCATGGCGCGCGTCTGTGGGGCATCCCAACGCTCAGGTACAACCGTCTGATTGCCGAGTCGATGGCGGAAACCGATCCCCGGTTTCTCGAGGAGTACGACAAGCTTCAGGGCGATCCGGAGCGCCTGGACAAGCTATTCCGCCGGTTCCCGAAGGAGGTGGAGAAGTGGCACGCCTTGACGCAGCACATTCCCACCGTCGCGAACCTGCTTCGGCAGGGATACAGGAAAGGCAGCAATTTCTTCGGCGTGGTGCTCGCCTTCCTGAAATGGATGTGCCCGCAGCGCGTAAAAGAAAAACCATCCGGCCGGAAGAACAAGGGCATCCCGTCATCCGCCGTTGCGACGGGGGTGTGGATCGTCGTCCCGGATCCGAAGCATGCACCGCTCAAGTATTATGCGGCTCGGCACGACTACTGGGACCAACCCGGAGGCTTCTACGAAGTCTATGAGGATGATGGAGGACTGTTCTACTGGAATGAGGTGCTGGGACAAAAACAATACCTGCCCGTCAAGACCACGGCGGAGGTGGGGGAGACCGTCGAGCCACCTGGCGACTTCTTCGGTCCTGAGGGGATGCGCAGGCAGCACGAGCGCGCACGCCAACGACGACGAGAGACGTACCGGTGAGAGCGCCCCATCAGACAGCATTGAGGGACCGGGACACCTCTTGTTTCCTAACCCTCTCCCCCGGGGGCTATTCCGAAACCCTCTCCCCTCGGGGGAGAGGGGAGGGTGAGGGGGGAACTATGAAGGGCGAGGGGCGAACCATGTTGCCCATCGTCGAGGCATGAGCCCGT
>JBFKNO010000178.1:0-6231 GCA_041629275.1 Nitrospiraceae bacterium | reverse complement strand
GCTTTTCGACCGCGCAGGGTCCCGCCATCATGGCGATCTTCTTGCCCCCGATCTTCACGGCGTCGACCTCGACGATGGTGTTCTCCTGCTTGAACTCCCGGCTGACCAGCTTCCACGGCGCCAGGATCGGCGTGACGCTCTCCACGCCGGGGAAGGCGGTGAGCGGCTGGTTTTGGAGCAGGCGGTCGTCGCCGATGATGCCGACGATGGTGCGCTCCTCCCCCTTGGATAGATGGGTCTTGAAGCCCAGCTCCCGGAGCCGATCCAAGAGGTGGTCTACCTGGGATTCGCTGGCGTCTGGTCGCAAGACAATAATCATAGTCCCCTCTGGGCGCTACCGCCCCAGCACCTTCCCGAAGGCTTCCAGGAAGCGGCTGTTCTCGTCGGGCAACCCGACCGTCACCCGCAACATGCGTCCCCCCATGTGACGGACGATCACGCCTTCGCGCAGCAAGGCCTGAAACACCGTGGCGCCGTCACGCCCGGCGTCGAAGTACAGGAAGTTCGCCTCGCTGGGCACGACCTGCACCCCGAGCTTCCCCAGCGCCTGTTGCAGCCGGAGTAGTTGCGCCTCGTTCATCGCGCGGCTCTCGGTGACGTGGTCCTCGTCGTCCAGGGCCGCCAGCGCCGCCTGCTGGGCGACGCTGTTGGCGTTGAACGGCGGCCGCACGCGGTTCAGATACCCCGCGATCTCCTTGGTCGTCAGCCCGTACCCGATGCGGAGGCCCGCCAAGCCGTAGATCTTGGAGAACGTTCTCAGGACCGCCACGTTCCGCCCCGCTGCCAGATGATGCAAGGCGTTCGGAAACCTGGCGCTCCGGACGTACTCGTAATACGCCTCGTCGAACACCACGATCACGTCCTCCGGCAGGCGGGCCATGAGGCGCTCCACCTCGTCGGCCGTCACGATCGTGCCCGTCGGGTTGTTCGGGTTGCAGAGGAACAGCAACTTTGTCCGCGGCGTCACGGCCCCGGCCATGGCCGGCAGGTCGTGTCGCCAGTCGGTCAACGGCACCTCGACGGCCTTGGCGTGGGAGGCCGTCACGACCATCTTGTAGATGACAAACGTGAGGTCGGCCATGACGGCTTCGTCGCCCGGCCCCAGAAACGCGCGGGCCAGGAGCCCCAGGACCTCATCCGACCCATTGCCGAGGATCACCTGGTCCGGGTCGACCTTCCAGCGCTGCGCGAGGGCGGCGCGCAGCTTGTGGGCGCCGCCGTCCGGGTACCGATTGAGCGTCGCGGCGGTCTCAGCGATGGACGCGACGGCTTTGGGCGAGGGCCCGCGCGGATTTTCGTTGGAGGCCAGCTTGACGGCGCGCGCGACGCCAAGCTCGCGCTCCAGCTCCTCCACCGGTTTCCCGGGCACGTAGGGCACCAGCGAGGCGATATGGTCGTTGACCTTGAGCGACATAGGCTTAGCGATTCGATGGGAAGGAGCCCAATACCTTCATGAACAGACAGCGGCTCTTGATCTCCTCCAGTGCCTTGCTGACGCGGTCCTCTTCGCTGTGCCCTTCCACGTCGATAAAAAACAGGTACTCCCACGCCTTGCGCCTGGACGGCCGTGATTCGATCTTCGTCAGGTTGATCCCGTGCGAGGCAAAGGGGCGAAGCAGATCGTAGAGCGCGCCGACCTTGTCCTTCACGGACAGCATGACACAGGTCTTGTCCTTTCCCGTGCGATCGGAGGGCTTCTGGGAGAGGATCAGGAATCTCGTGAAGTTATTGATGTTATCCTCGATGCGGGCGTGCAGCACCTTCAGCCCGTAGAGCTGGGCCGCGAGCTCCGAGGCAATGGCCGCGGCGGAGGCGTCTTCCAGACACCGCTCGGCGACTCGGGCCGTGCTCGGCACCTCCAGCACCGCGACGCCCGGCAGGTTGGTCTCCAGCCAATTACGGCACTGGGCGATCGCATGAGGATGGGAGTAGACCTTCTTGACGTCCCCCATGCTCCCCGCCTTGGAGAGCAGGTGGTGCGACACCTCCTGCAGCACCTCGCCATAGATCTTCAAGTTGGAGTCGATGAACATGTCGAGGGTGTGGTTGACGACGCCCTCGGTCGAATTCTCGATCGGCACCACCCCGAAGTGCGCCCGCCCGCGCTCGACCTCGTTGAAGACGTCTTTGATGCTGTTGACCGGCACGTATTGGGCGGACTCGCCGAATTTCTGAATGCAGGCCAGGTGGGTGAACGTGGCGCGGGGCCCTAGATAGGCGACCTTTTGGGGGCCCTCCAGGGACAGGGAGGCGGACATGATTTCACGGTAGACCGGCCTGATGGCGTCGCTGGGGAAGGGCCCCGTGTTCTGGCGCACGAGGCGATCGACGACCTCGGCCTCCCGACCGGGGGTATGGAGATGGTCGCCGGCCCCTGCCCGTTTCTTCAGTTTCCCGATCTCGATGACGTGCTGCGCGCGCTCGTTGAGCAGACGAAGGATCTCGTCGTCGAGTCGGTCGATCTCGCCTCGGAAATGCTGAATATCCGGCTCGGATCCCACGGGGGCGGCTGCTCCTTCGTGATCGCGCGTCACCGGTCGCACACGGGCCCCAGGCTGGCGGCCAGCCTCACCGAGCGCCAATGGACGCGGCCGGGAACACCTCTCCGGTCATGCACACGGCAAGACTTCAGATAGTACATAATGGGAGCGGAGATTTGCAAGGATTCTCAACAGGATTGGCTGCCTTCGGAGCAACCTTCGGCGAGAGGGCCCCGCCAAGGCTCAGGGAAGCAAGTCCTTCATCTTGCCAAAATGCTCGTAGCTCACGCGCGTGGCCTGCCGCCCGCGGGCCGTGCGCTCGAGGTAGCCGGACTGGATGAGATAGGGCTCGTAGACATCCTCGAGGGTCGTCCGGTCCTCGTTCAGCGCGGCGGCCAGGGCTTCGATGCCGACCGGCCCGCCGTTGAATTTGTCGAGAATGGTTTGGAGCAGCCGCCTGTCCATCTCGTCCAGCCCGGCCCCGTCCACCCCCAGCCAGGACAGGGCATCCTGCGCCACCTGGGTCGTCAGACGTCCCTGGGCCTCGATTTGCGCGTAGTCCCGAACCCGCCGCACCAGCCGGTTGGCGACCCGGGGTGTGCCCCGGGACCGCCTGGCGATCTCCGCCGCCGCCTCGGGCTCGATCGGGACCGCCAGGAGGGTGGCCGTGCGGGTCACGATGTCGCGCAGCTCCTCGGAGGTGTAGAACTCGAGGCGGTGGATCAACCCGAATCGGTCCCGCAACGGCGAGGTGAGCGCACCAGCGCGGGTCGTCGCCCCGACCAGCGTAAAGGGCGGCAGTTCGAGCTTGACCGTCCTGGCCGACGGCCCCTGGCCGACCACCAGGTCCAACTGGAAATCCTCCATGGCCGGGTAAAGGGCCTCCTCGACGGAGGCCGGGATGCGATGGATCTCGTCGATGAAGAGGACGTCCCCCTCCTGGAGGTTCGTCAGGATGGCGGCCAGGTCCCCCGCATGAGCCAAGACGAGCCCCGATGTCGAGCGAATCGCGGCGCCCATCTCCCGTGCGATGATGTGGGCGATGGTCGTCTTGCCCAAGCCGGGGGGTCCGTAGAAGATCGCGTGATCGAGCGGCTCCTTTCGTTGCTTCGCCGCCTCGATGCAAATGCGCAAGGACGCCTTCATGCGCTCCTGGCCAACGTAGTCCCCCAGGGCCTGCGGCCGGAGGGAGGCCTCCAGCCCTCGCTCGTCCTCTGTCGCCTGTCCCGTGAACACCCGTCCCTCCATCGGTCGCTCCTCGAAGCTCCCGTAAGTGGGTAAGTCGGTAATTGGGTAATTCGGTAATTCGGTAATTCGGGGAAGACATCTCTTCCAATTACCGAGTTACCCACTTACCCTCATTCTTGGAGTTGGCATTGGCTCATCAGGCCGTTGTCCTCGCTCCCACAGCGCGACGGCACCATGGAGGTGCCGACCGTCGAGTACCCTTCCGGGCAGCTCCCGCAGACAGCCAGGAGCCGGCCTCCGACCGGGACGCATTGGACGAGGGTGGGATCCCCCTCCTTGCAGATGTCCGGGGCGGTCGTGACGCCCGTCTTTGCATAGCCCTCCGGGCACTCCCCGCAGACCAGACGATTGCTTGGCGTCTCGTCACCGGCCGATTGGCTCGTCGCCGTATCCTGTTGCCCGACGCTGAGCGCCAGAAGAACGCCGACCACGAGCCCGGCCTTGACTGTGCGCAGGATCAGCTGCATGTCTCTTACCCCCTTGCCAGCTCCTTGAGCGCCTGACGGATGAGGTCCTTGAGCGCGGACGGATGCCCGACGGCCCCCGCAACGCGGTTGAGCACCCGCGAGACATCGGGGGCCCGGTAGCCCAAATTAATCAGCGCCGACTGGGCGTCCTCGATGATATCGTGTCCATCCGCCGCCTTCGGGTCGGCCAGGTGCGGCCGTGGCGGACCCAGCCGCTCGACTTTGTCCTTCAGTTCCAGCGCGAGTCGAGCCGCGGACTTTTTGCCGACTCCGGGGACGGTCTCCAGTTTTTCGACGTCGCCGGCCCGGATCGCCGACACCAGGTCCGTCACGCTCAGGGCCGACAGCACCCCGAGGGCAAGCTTGGGGCCGATCCCTGACACGCTGGTCAACAGCAAGAACGCGCCCTTTTCCTCGCTCGTCAAAAAGCCGAACAGCTGGATCGCGTCTTCCCGAAGATGGGTATGAATCCTCAGCGAGGTCACGTGGTCGAGGTCGGGCAGCGCGTAGTAGGTGCTGAGCGGAATGTGGACGGCGTAGCCGACACCCTGGACGTCGATGGTGACCTGGGTGGGCGCCTTTGAGGCCAGCCGGCCGGTGAGCGCGGCGATCATGTGCTCGGGTAGAGGAGTGGCGCGTGGGACGCGTGACTGCTCAAGTCGCCGCGCCGACCTTTTCCATGATCTCGTCGGAGATGTCGAAGTTGGCGTGCGCTTTCTGGACGTCGTCGTGATCGTCGAGAATCTCCATCAGCTTGAGCATCTGCTCGGCGGCCTTCTCGTCCAATTTCACCTGGTTCTGCGCGACGTAGGTGACTTCGGCGAAGGAGAGCTCGATGTTCGCGTCCGCCAGCGCCTTCTTCACGGCCTCGAAGTCGGAGGGAGCCGTGGTCACCTCGAAGCTCTTGTCCACCGTCTTCACGTCCTCGGCCCCGGCGTCCAGGGCGAGCGAGAGCAGTCGGTCCTCCTCGATCTTGTCCGTCTCGAGGAGGAGCAACCCCTTTTTCTGGAACTGCCAAGCTACGGCCCCCGCCTCCGCCATGTTTCCGCTGTTCTTGGTGAGCAGGCTGCGAATCTCAGCCACGGTGCGGTTCCGATTGTCCGAGGTGATCTCGAGCAAGAGCGCGGTACCCCCGGGCCCGTAGCCCTCCAGGGTGAATTCCTCGTAGGTGACGCCCGGCAGCTCGCCGGTCCCGCGCTGGATGGCTTTCTTCATCGTATCGGCGGGCATGTTGGCGTCCTTGGCCTTGCTGACGGCCAGGCGCAACCGGGGATTCATGTCCGGATCCCCGCCGCTCCGTGCGGCGATGGTCAGCTCGCGGATGATGCGGGTGAACAGCTTCCCACGCTTCGCGTCCACGGACGCCTTGTGTCGTTTCGTGGTGGCCCAGTGGCTATGGCCGCCCATGAGTCGGAGTTCCTTTCCGCAGGTCGGTCAAGATCGCGTGTCGGCCCGTTGAACCGAAACGCACGTCAGTTTAGCTGACTCTCACAGGCTCCGCAAGGGTCTCAACGCACGAGGGCCCACCCGGCCTGCCCCGGATGAGCCCCCTGAGAAAAAAGGCCTCGGCTGATCGGCCTACATGAACTTCATGAACTTGTCCTTGGCATCGTCCATCAGTTGGGCCGTCACGCTGGTGGCGCCTTGCTCGCGCGCCAGCCGCTCGATTTCACGCCTCGCCATCGGGCGGATGAAATCGGGAATGTTGTCCAACCGTCGCTCCGCCTCCGGAGACCAGGCAATGCCATTCGACTCGTTCTTGGAGTCATCCATGACCTGCAAGGTGATGCTCGTGAACCCTTGCTTGCGGGCGTAGGCCTCGACGCTGCTCTGCACCATCGGCTTCACGAAGGAGGGCAGGCGATCCAGGCGTTCTTTGGCATCCGCGGTCCACGTGAAGGTTGACGCGCCGGCCTGCTGGTCCGGGGACGTTCCCGAGCCGGTCAGCCCCATCTGCGCGACCATCTCCGAGAACGGACACCCCCCACCGGACTTCTCCCCCTGGGGCGCGGCCGGTGCGGCCCCGCTCTGGGCTT
>JBFKNO010000177.1:0-6269 GCA_041629275.1 Nitrospiraceae bacterium | reverse complement strand
TGGATGGACACGCCCAGCCATCCCCGCACGACCCGCCCCGTGGTCACCAGCTGATCGAGAATGATGCGGGCCATGTTGCTCGGGACCGCGAACCCGATCCCCATGCTCCCGCCGCTCCGGCTGAAAATGGCCGTATTGATTCCGACGACCTCGCCCCGCGCATTGACGAGGGGCCCCCCGGAATTTCCTGGGTTGATCGCGGCGTCGGTCTGGATGAAATCTTCGTACTCGGCGATCCCCATTCTGGCCCGGCCGACCGCGCTCACGATGCCCATCGTGACCGTTTGGTTCAACCCGAACGGATTTCCGACCGCCAAGACGTATTCGCCGACCTCCAGTCGATCCGAATCCGCCCACGGGATGGTGGGCAGTCCCTGCGCCTCGATTTTGAGGACGGCGAGATCACTCTTCGGATCCGTCCCCACGAGACGCGCCTTGAACTCGGACCGATCCGCGAGCAGCACCTTGATCTCGTCCGCCTGTCCCACGACATGGTGATTGGTGACGATGATGCCCGAAGGATCGACGATCACCCCCGACCCGAGCCCGCGGTCCCGCGGGATCTTTCGCTCGCCGGGGTCCTCGAAGCGTTCCATGAACTCGTCACCGAAAAATCGACGGAGGGACGGATCGTCCGAGAAGCCATGAAAGCCCGCGGTGCCGCCGGAACGGCGGCTGACGATATTCACAACGGCCGGCATGACGACCCTGGCGACAGGCACGAAATCCTGCGTCCGTCCCGCGGGCACCGCCACGGGAGCCGGCGCCGCCAGGATCACCGTCGGCGCCTTCGCCTCAGGGTCCGGCACGGCATGACCAAACGGCGTCCAGTCGAGATTGGCAGCGAGCACGAGGCCGATCAGGATCCCCACGCCTACCAACACCACTCCGACCACATAGGCCCGGCCGGATTGCTCTGTGCGGTCATGCGTCGTGAGCCCGTTCATGGCATCTGTGACCAATACAGTCCTCTTTTCTCCCTCCCCTGGCCCCTCCTTACAAAGGAGGGGCATTCGGAATGGGATTACGGAATCTCACCCGCGTAGATCCCCATCACGGTCTGGAGGAATTTCACGGCCTCCGCCTTCGGGCGCTGGAACGAGTTGCGGCCGATGATCGAGCCGAACCCTCCTCCGTCGCGGATCGCCCGCGCCTCCTCAAAGATGCTCTTGTCATCGACCTTGGCCCCGCCCGAGAAAATTACGATGCGGCGGCCGTCGAACGCGCTCTGCACAACGTGCCTCACCCGTTCCGGGAGCGTTTTGATCGGGACTTGCTCGGCGTCGTAGACCTTTTTGGCCGCCGCCTGCTCGAGATGCGCCGTGGGCAATTTGACCTTGATGATATGGGCGCCGAGCTGGGCCGCGATCTGAGCCGCATAGGCCACGATGTCGATGGCGGTCTCGCCCTCTTTGCTGAGCGCCGATCCGCGCGGGTAGGACCACACGACGACCGCGAGACCGTAGGCCTTGGCCTCCTCGGCCAGCTCTCGCAGTTGCTGATACATGGCACGGGAGTGGGACGATCCCGGATAGATCGTGAACCCGATGGCCGAGCAGCCCAGCCGGAGCGCGTCCTTGACGCTGCCCGTGACGGCCGGCATGGGGTCTTTGCTCTCATGCAGCACATCGTTATTGTTCAGCTTGAGGATGAGCGGGATCCGGCCGGCATACTTGCCCGCCCCGGCTTCCAGGAACCCGAGCGGAGCCGCATAGGCATTGCAGCCCGCCTCCAGCGCCAACTCGAAATGGTACTGGGGGTTGTACCCCGGTGGGTTCGGCGCAAAGCTTCTGGCCGGCCCATGCTCAAATCCCTGGTCCACCGGCAGGATCACCAGCCGGCCGGTTCCGGCGAGTTTTCCATGGCCCAGCAGCCGGGCGATATTGGTCTTCGTCCCCGGGCTGTCGCTGTCATACCAGCTCAGGATGTCTCGAATACGCTCGTTCATGATCAGCCTCCTGTAGAACTTCGTAATTGGGTAAGTCGGTAACTGGGTAATTGGGAGAACGGCGCGGCTACCCAGGCAATCACCCCCCTACCCATTTACCTAATTACCCAATTACCCAATTACGATTCCTGCTTCGTGTCCTCTCTTATCATCTGTTCCACCATGTCCACGTCGTCACGGCTGCCGATATAGAGCGGCACGCGCTGATGGAGCGATTCCGGCTGCACCGCAAGGACCCGCTGCGTCCCGGTGCTGGCGCGGCCGCCCGCCTGTTCGGCCACCAGCGCCAGGGGGTTGGCTTCGTAGAGCAAGCGCAGCTTTCCCTCGGGCTTCCCCAGCTCGGATGGGTACAGATAGATCCCTCCATCGATCAGAAGGCGATGGACATCGGCGGCCAGGCAGCCCGAATACCGGGCGGCATAAGGCCGGCCCGTCGCCTGGTCCTCTGCCCGGACGTATTCGATGAAGCGGCGCACGCTCTGCGGCCACTTGTAGTAATTCCCCTCGTTGGCCGCATAGACCGTTCCCCTGCTCGGCAGGGTCATGTTTTCGTGCGACAGCAAGAACTCGCCGACCTCGGCATCCAGCGTGAAGCCATGGACCCCGTGTCCCGACGTGTAGACAAGAATCGTGCTGGAGCCGTACATCAGGTATCCCGCCGCCACCTGCGCGGTTCCAGGCCGCAACAACGCCGCTTCGCCGGGGAGCCCTGATTTTTCACCCTGTCGCAAGACGGAGAAAATCGATCCCAGCGGCATGTTCACGTCGGTGTTGGAGGACCCGTCCATGGGATCGAAGATCAGGATGTACTTCCCTTGCGGCCAGTTTTCCGGCATTGGGAGGGGTTTTTCCATCTCCTCGGACGCGAGGGCGCAGACGAGGCCGCTGTGCTGGAACACTCTGACGAAGGTCTCGTTCGCGATTTCGTCCAGCTTTTTGACGGCTTCGCCCTGCACATTGGTGTGCCCGGTCGCCCCGAGGATGTCCAGAAGCCCCGCCCGGCGAAGATCACGGGCGATCATCTTCCCGACGACCCCGATCTGCGTCATGAGCGCCGAGAACTCGCCCGTGGCGCCGGGGTGGGCGACCTGCCTTTGGAGAATGAACCGCGTGAGTGTCAGGGGGTAAGACGGCATGCTCTCCTGAGTTACCACAAACTAGGGAAAATTACACTTATGAGCCCCATTATAACGATTTTCAAAAGGCCGGGCAATCGAGACCCGGCCTGCACAGAGACCACCATCACCGGGACGCTGGCAGCTCCCGGGCGTGAATTCTGCGAGGTAGAGCGCTCTGGACTGTACGCGAAGGGGGGAACTGGACGCGAAGGGGGGGGATTGGAACGGGCAGGTCGGCGGATCAGTGTGGAATGGGCGTTCAGGGCTGGGGTGATTGCTGGGCGGCTCGCAGCTCGGTCTCGACGAAGCTGCGGATTCGCTCGAGGCGTTCAGGGGTCGTCGCTTCGAATCTGAGCACGAGGGCCGGCTGCGTATTGGAGGCGCGGATCAGCCCCCAGCCGTCGGAAAAGACCACGCGCAGGCCGTCGATGGTGACCAGCTCGCGGATCTTCAGGTCTGGGTGCGGGACGGCGCACTGCCCGTTCGCGAAGGCGGAGATTCTCTTGATGACACGCTGGACGAGATCGAATTTCGTCTCATCATCGCAGTCGACACGAATCTCCGGCGTCACCGACGTCGGCGGCAGATCCGAGAGCAGGGTCGACAGGGGCTTGCCGGTCTTCGCCAGAATCTCGACCAGCCGACAGGACGCGTAAATCGCGTCATCGTACCCGAAGTACCGATCGGCAAAAAACATGTGTCCCGACATCTCGCCGGCGAGCACCGCGCCCTCCTCCTTCATCTTGGCCTTGATCAGCGAGTGTCCGGTCTTCCACATCACGGGACGTCCGCCCCGGCGCTGGATATCGTCGTAGAGACTCTGGGAAGCCTTCACTTCCGAGATGAAGGTGCTGCCCGGGTGCTGTGCGAGGATGTCACGGGCATAGAGCGTCATCAACCTGTCGCCCCACAGAATATTGCCCAGCTCGTCCACCGCTCCGATCCGGTCCGCATCACCGTCATACCCGACGCCCACATCGGCCTGGACCTCCTTCACGGTGCGGATCAGATCCTCAAGATTCTCGACCACCGTCGGGTCGGGATGGTGATTCGGGAAGCGGCCGTCGAGCTCGCTGTAGAGGGCGGTCACGCGACAGCCCATCTGCTCCAGCACCGGCTGCGCGACCAACCCACCGGCTCCGTTCCCGCAGTCCACGACCACGTGCAGGTTCTCGGCACGGACCGAGGCGAAGGCCTCCTTGAGGAACGCCAGGTACTCCGGGACGACGGGCCGCTCCCTGACGGTTCCCGTGCCCGACGTGAACCGGCCGCCTTCCACGACTTTCCGCAGCTCCTGGATTTCCTGCCCGTGGATGGCGTCGCGTCCCACGCAGAGCTTGAATCCGTTGTACTCGGCGGCGTTGTGGCTTCCGGTGATCATGATGCCACCGTCCACCCCGAAGCGGAACACCGAAAAATACAAGAGCGGGGTCGGGCAAAGCCCGATATCCACGACACTGAGGCCGCCCGTGGTCAGGCCGTGAACCAGTCGGTCGCGAAGCTCCGGCGAGCTCGTGCGCCCGTCTCGGCCGACGCTGATCGTTCGCAACCCCCGCTGTCGCCCCAGGGTCGCGAACCCCAGCCCGATTCTTTCAGCTACGTCACCGGTCAGATCTCTGCCGACGATGCCACGGATATCGTATTCACGGTAAATTTTTGACACTGCGCTCTCGTAATTGGGTAAATAGGTAATTGGGTAATTGAGCTTATTGCGCTGAAACTCTTCGGCGCTTCTGAGAGGCTATATAGCCATTTAGCACCTTGATAAGTCGATACGCGTCCTGTTTGTACCCAATACAGGAGGCTTCATCAACGTAACCTTCATCTAGGCATGCATTAAGATCATCGATTAGTTCCGTGATGGATCCCCGAGCCTGCCGACAAAATTGGATATTCTCCTGATAGTGGTAGCGGCCGACACCCTCTGCGATGTTGTTCGTCATAGACAGAGCAGCTTTTTTCATCTGAATTCCCAGCCTGAATCTTTCGTCATTGGGCAGATGCCTTACCAAGGAGGCGATACGCTTCCTGAATTCCCTTGCTAACTTGTAGACATCTAAGTCCTCAAATGACCGAACTCGCTCATTAGTAGAAGGGCCGTCTCCGCCGGGCATGAGATCTTCCGCAATTACCTATTTACCCAATTACCTACTTACCGCCTTCAGTGCGCCCATAGTCATCCTGCAGCCGGACGATGTCGTCTTCACCCAGATACGGTCCATTCTGGACCTCGATGATGTGCAGGACCTCGGCGCCCGGGTTTTCCAACCGGTGGGGCGTCTGCGCCGGAATGCCCGTGCTCTGGCTGGTGGTCAATTCGAAGACCTCCTCGCCCCGCGTGACCTTCGCGGTCCCCGCGATCACGACCCAATGCTCGCTCCGCTTGTGATGAAGCTGGAGCGAAAGGCGGCCACCGGGGTTGACCGTGACCCGCTTGACTTTGTAGCCGGGCCCCTCCTCCAGCACGGTGTAGGAGCCCCACGGGCGATGGACGGTCAGATGCTCGAGATGCTCGGGGGCGCCCTGCTCCTTCAGCTTCTGCACGATCGCCTTCACGTCCTGCGATCGGTCTTTGGGGCAGACCAGGGTCGCATCCGGCGTGTCCACCACCACCATATCGGACAGCCCGATCGTGGCAACGACACGACGGTCGGCATAGAGAATGGAGTTGCGGCAGTCCACATCGACGACGCGGCCCGTGGTGACGTTGCCCTTGCGGTCGACCGGCGCGACCTCGACGAGACTGCTCCAGCTCCCGACATCGGACCATCTGAAGTCCACGGGAATCATCGCCGCCCGCGACGATCGCTCCATGACTCCCGTGTCGATCGACACGGACGGCAGGTCACCGTACGCCCTGGCAAACTCCTCCGACGGCACCGTCGTGGCCGGCAGGGCGGCAAGACGCCGCATGCCGCGCGCGAGAGCTGGCTGTTGCGCGGCCACTTCCTCCATGAGCACCGAGGCACGCCACAGGAAGATCCCGCTGTTCCAGAAATACTTTCCCGCCTTCACGTACTTCCGGGCCGTGGCCGCATCCGGCTTCTCGACAAACCGTGCGACGGGGTGCCCGACGAGCTTGCCACGCGACGCGAGCCGGCTTCGCATGTTCGGCTGAATATAGCCATAGCCGGTCTCCGGCCTGACGGGCCGAATCCCGAAGGTGACGAGATAGTCACGGGAGGCCAGCTCCGCACCGAGCG
>JBFKNO010000176.1:0-6311 GCA_041629275.1 Nitrospiraceae bacterium | reverse complement strand
GACAGGTGCTGGGAGTGGATGGCGGGCTTGCCACGGTTCGTCCGCGTGCGACGGCATGAGTCGGGAGGTGCATCGGGGGAAGGGTTGTCTCCACCCTTGTCCAACATAGTGCGTCGTGGTCGGTCCGGGGCAAGGGGCACGCCTGCCCTGAGCGTGCCGAAGGGCCTGTCCTGCTCAGCGCTTCCCCTCGACTGGGCTCGGCCCGCGACGAGCTCGGCCGAGTCGGGCGCTGAGCCTGTCGAAGCGCGGTTCGACCGCACTATGCCTCGCAGGCGCTTCGCCCCACACGGGCACACGAGCGAAACCCGCAGGGTCGGCGTGGCCCTGCACCCGGCCTCATCCGGAACCTCACGATCAGGTCGTCCTCAACAGGCGGTGAGTGCGGGGATGAACACGCACCCAAGATGATTTTGGACAGCGGTGGGTTGTCTCCAAGACAGTGTGATCCGATCCGGAAACCGAAGATATTCTGTAAGGCCGCTAGCTTTGAGGCTCCTTGCGCAAGACCTTGACCAATCCCACACAAGCGAAGACGAGTAACACGCTTTGAGGCAGGCCGGCGGAAACGGACGCAGCTTGGAGCGCCCTGAGGCCTCCCGCAAGGAGCAAGACGGCTGCCGCGGCGCCCTCGGACAGACCCCAGAAGATGCGGTTGGCCACGGGTGGGTTAGGGTTGCCACCCGACGTCACCATGTCGTCCACGAATGAGCCAGAATCCGAGGAGGTAATAAAGAAGATCACCGCCAGCGCCAGACCGATCCATTGCATCAGCTCGCTCCAGGGAAGGTGCGCGAGCAGAAGATGCAGGGATTTGGCGACATTTTCAGTCACGGCCTCCGCGAGGCCGCCGTCACCGAAGCGCTCGATATGCAAGGCGGTCCCGCCGAACACGGCGAACCAGAGGCAGTTCACCAGCGTCGGGACCAGCAGGACGTACAGCAGGAACTCTCGGACCGTGCGACCGCGTGAGATCCGTGCCACGAAGATCCCCACGAACGGGCTCCAAGAGATCCACCAGCCCCAATAGAACAGGGTCCAGTTCGCCTGCCATGTGGAGTCAGAGCGCAGGTCGAGCCACAGGCTCATGCCCACCAAATGCAAGACGTAGTCTCCAACCCCGGAAACCAACAGCTTGACCTGATAAAGGGTCGGGCCCGTGAGGAAGACAAAGAGCAGGACCAGAGCCATGAGCGCCACGTTCAGAACGCTCAGGAGCTTGATCCCGCGGGAGACACCACTGACGGTCGAAGCCGTGGCGACGATGGTGATGACAGCGATGATGAGGATCTGTACGTCCGTGTCATACTCGATGCCGGCGAGGAGGCTCAGACCGCCGTTGATTTGCATGGCGCCCAGTCCCAAGGAGGTGGCGACACCCAGGAGGGTCCCGACCGTGCAGAAGGCGTCCGTGGCGTGACCGAGCCAGCCATGGATTCGCGCCCCGAACACCGGGAAGAGCAGCGAGCGCGGAGCGAGGGGGAGGCCGTGGCGGAAGTGAAGCAGCGCGGTGGCCAACCCAAAGATGGCGTAGACGGTCCACGGGTGCAGCGCCCAGTGAAAGAAGCTGAAACGCATGGCCTCGACCGCGGCTTCGCTGCTCCGCGCTTCCGCAAAGGGCGGGCTCTGGTAGTGGGAAAGCGGCTCGGCCACGCCCCAGAAAACCAGTCCCATGCCCATGCCCGCGGCGAAGAGCATGGAAAGCCAGGCGAAGCGGGAGAAGCGCGGCGGCTCGTCCCGCCCTCCGAGACGGATGCTCCCGTAACGACTGAACAGGAGCCACAGCGTGAACACGACGAACCCCGCTGTGGTCAGCACGTAATACCATCCGAAGGTCCTTGTGATAATGGCGAGAGTGGCGTTGAAGACCTGACGCGCTGTGTCCGTCCACATGCCTGCGAAGATGATGAGCGCACTGTTGAAAGCCGCCGCCGTGAAGAAGACCGGTGGACTGACTCCGTCTCGCCACTCGCGCAGATGGCGGGTGATGAAGCGAATAAGCCGCATACGTCTGCCACTCCATCGATCTCGAAGTTGCCCAAGCAGGCGGGTTGTTCCCGCCCGACTCCATCTGCGCAAGGGAATGCGGGCTCAATATAGAGAGAGGCCTGTGAGCGCTGCTGGGATGCGGAGCCGTTCGACTAGCGATGCGCTTGCCGCCAAGGTGGTTTGAGCCGTATTCGATTTCGAACCTCAAACCTGGCCTGTGGCAGGGGCAGCATCATGATGTCGATGGCGGGACTGATCAGTGAACGGCGCTTGTGAGACAATACTGCGCACTTGTGTAAAATGCTACAGGATATTCTGGGTGGCCGGGCGGAAAGACGAGGCGACGGCACGAGGTAGGCGGAGGGGGGCACGGCTAGCCTGAACGTCACGGGAGCTACGAGGGGGGGTAGCCCCGGAAAAGCAATCGTGTTAGACTTTTTGACATGTGCCGTACGCCAGCCGCCAAGCCGTTTTACGGCTCCTTGTGGAGCCTGAAGCGGTACATTCTGATTCCAGCGCTGCTCGTTGCCTTTTCCGTGACCGGGCCGCCGACCTACGCCAAACCCCAAGGGCTCTACCGCCTCGTCCTCATTCCCATCCTGGGGGTGACGATGGACGATCTGCATGAGGGCGCGGTCGTCTATGTCGAGCTCGGCTTCAGGGAACGGGGCGACCAGGGGGGATTGCTGGTGGAGTTCGTCGAGGGACAGGGGCAGTTTTCATCCCACGCGCGCGTAGCGGTCACGCAGGGCATCCACCGTGCGGCCAAGGCCTTGGGGCTTCCCACCGATTCGTGGAGCGTCTCACTCAAGATTCCCCACAAGGACCTCACGATCTACGGGGGCAGCTTGTCGGCGATGGTGGGCGTGAGCGTCGCCGCACTGGCCAACGGTGAGGACGTGGGTGCCGACCGGGCCATGACCGGCACGATCATGCCGGACGGTCACATCGGGCCGGTCGGGGCCGTTCCCAACAAGGTGCGCGCCGCCAATCACGCGCACATCCGTCGCGTGGTGGTGCCGGATGAGCAAGACCCGGCCGATCCCGACTGGGAGACGCCCTTTCTGATGCACGTCTCCCCGGTCGGCTCCGTCGAGAAAGCGTACGAAGCACTGACGGGCCAATCTCCTTTTGTCAGCCGCTACGGGGCCGGGTCGTCCAGCGCGTCGCCACAGCCCTGACCGTTCCCTGCGTGACGCGCCACACCGCTTTCCCTGCACAGCTCGCCCCTCCTAACTACTAGGAGCCCTTCAACAGGCGTTCCGCCGCCGCCCAACCAGAGAGCACCGCGCCTTCGATCTTGGTGCCGCCGAACGCGTCGCCGGCGAGAAGAAGGGGCGGCGTGGTCACCGCCGTCATGTACCGTTGCTCCAGGCATGGAGCCGGCCTGCTGAACCGCCATCGGTGGACCTGATAGGAACGCACCGGTGAGTGGAGATAGCCAGACACGGCGTCGAGAAGCCTCGTCACGAGGTGCTCGTCGTCGTCCTGCCAGTGCTCGCGACTGAACTCGGGCCCCGCGTGAATGGTGACCGAGCAGGGGTCGGGCGAGATGCCCTTGAGGTAGTTGTCGGCGAGCCAGGGAATCGGCTCCGTGTCGAGCTTCACCCCACCCGGTGGCGGGATGCGGCTCGGGCCATCGAGGCATGCCATGACGGCAATGCACCGATCGTACCGGACGCCTTCGAGCTGTTCCTTCGCGTCGGCCTGAAGACGAATGCGGCTCGCATCCAGAAGGTCGAGCGTCTGGGGCACCGGTGGTGTGAGGATGACGGCGTCCGCCTCGAAGACAACGCCCCCCTCCGCCTGAATCCGCCATGCCGCCCCATGACCCTCCAGCAGGGAGACCCGGCTGCTCACACGAATGTCGAGAGACCACGCCAGCTCCTTCGCGATCGAGGTCATTCCCCTGATGCCGCAGTAGCACGGGCGGTGATCTGTCCCCTGTCCTTCGCCCGGGGGAAACCCGCGTGCCCATTCACGGGCGACCTCGCGGGCGCACCAGCGATCCATGAGCGAGGCGAAGCGGTCGTCCCGGACGGTGCAGAACTGCGCGCCGTGGTCGAAGACCGCGCCGTCGACCCGGCGCGTCGCGACCCGTCCGCCGACGCCACGCGACTTCTCCACCACCGTGACGCGAATTCCGGAATCGGCAAGTGTGCGCGCCGCCGCGAGTCCGGCCATGCCGGCGCCAACTATCAGACAGGACGAAATCCGAGCCACGCAGGTCCTCTCTGAAACGTCGTCTCAGGTCTCAGGTCCCACGTCCCACGTCGGATATCAGAATGCCAGGTCCAAGATACAGGTGAAGAGACCCTCCACACGTGAGACGTGGAACCTGAAACCTGGAACGAGAAGATGGCAGGACTATCGGCCACGCATTAGGTATTTCCGACGGTCCTCGCGACGCGAATGCGGGCGTCGACGATGCGACACCCCTGGCCGGGCGGCAAGGCGAAGATCGGGTTGAGGTCGAGCTCCACGATGTCCGGCACGTCCTCGACGAGCCGCGAGATGCGCAAGAGCATGGCCTCGAGGGCGGGCACGTCGGCGGCGGGATGGCCGCGGTATCCTTCCAGCAGGCGGTGCCCCTTGATCTCCTGAACCATCTCCGCCGCATCGCGCTCGGTGAGCGGCGTCACCCGAAACCGCACATCCCCCAGGATCTCCACATGAATGCCCCCGAGGCCGAAGGCGATGAGCGGGCCGAACAGCGGGTCATGCGTGACGCCGATCATCACCTCGACCCCCTGTGTGACCATCGGTTGCACGAGCGCGCCGTCCATCGCGTCGACCGCCTTGAGCTGCGCGAGACGGCCGCGAATGTCCTCGAACGCGTCTCGGACGGCCCGCTCATCCTGGAGCTGCAAGCGCACGGCGCCGACCTCGGTCTTGTGCACGAACCGCCGGGAGGCCAGCTTCACCGCCACGGGAAACCCGACCTTGCGGGCGAGGGCAGCCGCCTCGTCCGCGGTCTTCGCAACCCCCCCGGGAGGCAGCAGAAGCCCGGCGGACTCCAGCACATCCCGCACGTCCTCGTGGGAGAGCCATCCCTCCCCGCGCCCGAGCGTGGCACGCTGGCAGATGGCTCGCGCCCTCGCGAGATCGAGATCGGCAAAATCCGGAATCATGCCGATCGGCTGGCGTCGCCACTCCGCATAGGAGGCGATTTTTCCCATCACCTGCGCCGTACGCTCCGGGGAGGCATAGGACGGAATGGACTCGGTCTCCAGCTCGAGGGGGCGATGCTCACGTTCCTCCGCCATCCAGCAGAGCAGGACCGGTTTGCCTCCGCCGCCTTTCGCGCGGGCGGCGCGAATCCCCCGCTGCATGGCTTCCGCGATCTGCTGCATCCCACCCATGTCGACCGGGATATAGATGAGGATGAGCGCGTCGACTTCCCCGGCGGGCAGAACCGTCTCGATCGCCCGCTCATAATCACTCGGGCCGGCCGAGGCGATCAGATCCACGGGATTGCGGACGCTGGCCGCCGGCGGCAGAAAGGCTCGCAGGCGCGCGGCAGTGTCGTCCGACAGCTCGCCCACGGAGAGGCCGGCGGATTCACAGCTATCGGCGCAGAGGATCGCGGGCCCACCGGCGTTCGTCACGATGGCGACGCGACGTCCGGACGGCAGGGGCTGGCTGCCCAGGGCTCCGGCGAGGGCGAACATCTCGTCCAGCGTCTCTGCGCGGATGACCCCCGTCTGCCTGAACAGCGCCTCGACGCCGACGTCGCTGGCCGCCAGGGCCGCCGTGTGGGATCCCGCCGCGCGATGGCCCGCGGTGGTGCGGCCGCCCTTGACCGCCACGATCGGTTTGTGCCGGCTGACACGGCGGGCGATACGCGCAAATCGGCGAGGGTTTCCGAACGATTCGAGGTACAGCAGGATCACATCGGTCCCGGGATCCTCTTCCCAATACTGCAGCAAGTCGTTGCCGGACACGTCGGCCTTGTTGCCGACGCTCACGAAGGTCGAGAGGCCGAGATGCAGGTGCCGGGCGCCGCGCAGGATCGCCAGGCCCAGGGCGCCGCTCTGAGACAGCATGGCGATGCGGCCGTTTGGGGGGAATACCTGCGCGAACGAGGCGTTCAATTGCACCGACGGATCCGTGTTGAGCAGCCCCATGCAGTTCGGACCGACGAGACGCATGCCGTAGCCCCGTACCTTCTCGACCAGCCTGTCCTGCAGGGCGCGCCCTTCGGCCCCGATCTCGGCGAAGCCGGACGTAATCACGACGAGCGCACGGACCCCGCGCTCGGCACATTCGTCGACGACGCCGAGCACGGCGTCGCGTGGAACAGCCACGACCGCCAGATCGACCGG
>JBFKNO010000175.1:0-6311 GCA_041629275.1 Nitrospiraceae bacterium | reverse complement strand
TCGAGATCGTGGACTCGCTCACCAATTTGACGGTGGGGGGTGTCGAGCTCGCCGGCGCGCTGAGTGAAGACCCGGCGCCAGACATCCTGGCCGCGGCCCCCGACGGCAGCGCGGTCTTTGCCGCCACGCGCGGCATCACCCCGCTCACGGGGAACGACCCCAGCGTGAATAACGCGAAGGGCTCGAGCCCGGGGATCGCGGTGATCAAGGTGACGGACGGTGGCAAAGGAGGGCTGTTTCTGGGCATCGCTCGTCTGAGCAACATGCGGGACGGCCAGGAGACCGCCGATCCGCACGGCATCGCGGCACGCTAGGGGGAAGAGATAGGACTGAGAAATGAGATGGTGAACCTGTCTGCACCTCCCCTTTGTAAGGGGAGGTGAGGTGGGGTAGAGCGGCAACCTGAGACTGCGAGGTGCGGTTGAAGGAGGGGTAAGAAAGGCCGATCGCTTCTTCCTTACATGGCGCCCTTGGCCAGATCTCCTGCGGGGCCGAAACGGCCGCTGGTCCCGAGGGGCATGTCGACGCGGAGGTTGTCGGTTTGGCTGGAGTCGACCTTGGCCTCGTCCGCGGAAAGCTCCCAGCCCAGCTTCTGGATGGTCTCCAGGACGAGGTGTCGCAGCGCATCCGTCGCGCTCAGTCGGCTCGTGGCAAACGAGAGCACGCGTTCGCCCTCGCTTTCCACCTCTGACGCCTTGGGGTCATGCAGGAAGGAGAGCAGCGGCTCGACGGCGGCGTCCCCGATGAGCACAAGCGAGTCGGCCGCTTTTTCTCGCAGGTTCCCGTCCTTCAGCAGCTTGATGAGGTCGGGAATCGTGCGGGGATCGCGAAAATGCCCCAAGGCGGTGGCGGCCGCCTCCCTGATGAACACGTCCTCGCTCACGATGCAACCCGGCGTGGGCGTGCCCATCTGCTTGATTCCCTTTCCCTTCAGCGCGGCGAGCACGGGTGGCAGCGCGCGCGCATCGCCGATCATGCCGAGCGACATGATGGCGTGCCGCTTCACGGCGCCGTCCTTCATGGCTTCCATCAGGGGATCGATCGCGCGTGGATCTCCGATCATGCCCAGGCCAATCGTCGCATCCTCGCGCACGGCCCGATCCGGATCTTTCAACGCCTCGCAGAGCGCATCGACGACCCGCGCGTCTTTGACCCATGACCGGCCGTATTGATAATCGTTGGTCATCCCGCCGAGCGCCCGCGCGCCGTGACAGCGGACGACGAAGTCCTTGTCCTTGAGGCTCTCGATCAGGGCATCCACCGAAGGCTCCCCGATCATCACCAGCGCCGTGCCCGCGGTCTCGCGTACGATCTTGGAGGTGTCCCGGAACAGCTTCGCCAGAGCCGTCACCGCCTTCGGATCGCCGATCTTGCCCAGCGCTTCGGCGGCCGCCGCCTTCACCGCCCCGTCGCGATCCCGGCAGGCGACGATCAGCAGGTCCACGGCCTGGCCATCCCTGATCTCGCCGCACGCCTTGGCCGCGTGCTCGCGGACGCGCCAGCGCTCATCCTTCAGGCATTTCAGGAGCCGGTCGACCACGGGTGGGCCGAGCTGTGCGGCCGCCGCCACCGCGCCATTTCTGACCTCCATGATGGGGTCATTGAAGAGGTTCACCAGGGCCTCGATCGCCTGCGGGCCGCCGATTTTCGCCAGCCCCGCAGCCACGTGAGCCCGGACCGCCCAGTACTCGTCCTCGCAGGCGCGAACGAGCGCCTCCAGCGTCGAGGGATCCCCCCGCTCGGCCAGGGCCTTGGCGGCTTCCTCCCTCGTGGCGTCATCGACGTCTTCCAACGCTTCCAGCAGATCGTCCAGGGCCTGCGACATGGAACACCTCGCCTCTTACTTGTAGTAGTCTGCCTCGCCGCTGTAGGGCTGCATCTGGCTGCACCGGATGGTCAGCGTCGTCGTGCCTCGTCCATCCACGCAGTGTTCGAGCGAGGGCGAGAACTCCAGGACGCCGTCGAGGGTGACTGTGAAGGGAAAATCGAATGTAAACGTGCCGAAACGGTAGGGCCCCGGCTTCAACTTCACGACTCGACGCTCGGTGGTGGAATAGGCGTCCGTATACTCGGGGTCCAGCGACGCGATGATCGGCGTGATGCCGGGGACGTGCCATCGCGTGGGCGGCTTCAACGAAGTCGGATCGACGGTAATCTCGTATTCCTTGGCATAGGGACCGGGGAGGGGCGCAGCTCCGAGCAAGGCCGCGCTCATCAGGCCGGCCAGGACCAGGCGCGCGAACGCGGGCCACCGACCTGCAGGCGCTTCCGTCGTCCTTGGCCTCATGCCTTCCATGACGCTGCTACTCCACCGAGCGCGCAAGGGTCCGCGGCTCGAAGATCTCGTCCACCGAGTGGCTGTCCCACTCGGTGTACGTCTGCAAGCCGAGCGTTCGCATGACCGTCGCCCCCGTGTCCAGGAGCGAAACGGGCTGCTCGATTTCGTGTCCCGCCTTGATGCCATAGCCCCACACGATCCAGGGGACCCGTCCCGCCTTGTGTCCGTTGGTCCCGGGCTCGAAGGCCCCCCGCCCGTTGAGCGCCGTGACGATCACGGCGGCGCGGTCCAACAGGCCGAGCTCCTTGTACACGTCCAGAACGTTCCCGAGCGCCTCGTCGACGTCACGAAGCGCGGCCGAGTAGGACTCGGACGTCCACCCCTCGGCCTGTCCGGCACGTCCGGCCTCCGGCAAGTGGACGATCAGCAGATGGGGAAGATCGAGAATCCGGCGACCATATCCCTCCCCGCTCGCTCCCTTGACCATGTAGTCCCGCACGTACTTGACGAGGGTCTGCGTCGTGCACTCGGGCCGGAGCGGCCCGCAGACTTGATAGTCGATGTACGGTTCAGGCCGGGCGAGCTGGTAGAGGGACTCATCCATGAAGAAGATCGCGGTGTCCTTGCCCCCGCCCAGGTCCATATAGTCGAACAACGTCGGCGCCCTGGGATACCCGCGCGCGAAATCGAACGTGTCCCAATCCACGCCATGCTTCTCGACGGGGAGCCCCGTGAACAAAGAGGCCATGGACGGCAGGCGTAGATCCGGCGTCGGACTTTGCGCCGACCAGGTGACCGATCCCTCGCTGACCAAGGATCGGAGTTGGGGCATGGGCCCGGCGTCCAGCGAGCTCTGATCGACGCCCTCGAGCACGAAGAGGATCACTCGATCGGCCACGTTGGGGACGTCAACGGTCTCCGCGCCTCTCCCAGGGGCGGCGGAAACCGTCGCACCGATGCCGAGCATGGCGAGGATCATGAATACGGCCACAATCAGTCGGGTGTTTGCCCCGGCCTTGTGGTTCAGGCACGGGTGCGACCAGAAACCATCATACTGTGCCACAATCAACTCCCTGACCCCGGATTGCTTGTCTTCTTTGAAGGATGAGGAAAATTTCGCGTCGACCGCCTACGGTCGGGCGAAAGGTAACTTATCACGCCGATTTCTTTGAAAACAAGGGAGGGGCCGGCTGGCTCGTTGAAGTCACGCGGGCATTTCGGGTAAGAAAAGCGTTGAGCGGCTTAAAAAGGAGCACCCCATGCCGGCCGGAAACAATTTTCAGCACTCGGAATATGCCAGAGCCAACCCGGGGGACCGCGTGTCCTATCGGGAGGTCGAGCCGTGGGCGCCGCTCGACTCCCTCGCGGCGCAGGACGCGCTCGCCAGGCTCGGCACGCAGATGGCGCAGAGCGGCCTCCGAGCCGTGGTGTTCATGCACGGCGCCCATCTCGGGGCGGATCTCTTCGGCATGCAGCGGCTCGACGAGGCCGGTGGGCTCAAGCGCGGGTATTCGCGCGGGATTCCGGGCATGGAAGCGTTGCTCGCGCTCATGCGGGAAGACACCAACGGCATGGCGGGCGCTTCCGGCGGTCGCACGCCGCCCCTCAACGATGATGAGCAGGACAAGGGCGCGCTCGACGCGCAGGCGAAGGACGCGGCGAATTTCACCGCCGGCTACGTGCAACAATTCGAGAAGGCCATCGCGCGGGACGCGGCCGCTCGCATACCGTGCATCCGCTACCTCTGGTCGTCCGAGCACCATCACCTCGGACGGACCAGCGCCGCGTGCCAGCTCCTCGATCGGCTCACGCGCCTGGTCTCGGAGCTGAAGCTCGGCCGCGGCGATCGGCTCCTCGTGCAGGCGCACGGCCATGCCGGGCAGGTCCTGGCCCTGGCGTCGAATCTCCTGTCGCCGGCCGCCGGCGGCAGGAGGAAGGCGCTCCTGGGCACGCTCCGCGCCTACCTCGAAGAGACGAAGACGGCTCCCGAGGTTCTGGGGGCGCTCACCTCGGTCGAGCCCCGGCTCGCCGAAGGCACCCTGCTCAACGGGGCCACGCTCGACGTCGTCACGTTCGGGACTCCCGTCCGCTACGGATGGGATCCGTCGAGCCTCGGCAAGCTCCTGCACATCGTCAACCACCGCCCGATGCGGCAGGACGGCAAGCGGTGGCTGGCAAAAACGGAGCTGCCGCAGATCACGATGGAGATGCCGATCGCCTGGGGCGGCGATTACGTGCAGCAGCTCGCGGTGGCGGGATGCGACGCCGTCCCCGCGGACCCGGTCGCGAAGGAGGCGAACAAGGCGCTGTGGGAGATCGTGGAGCCGTGGGACGGGTTCGAGCGCTGGCTGGAATGCGCGCGGCGCTGCGTGCGCTGCGCGAACGACGGGCAGTGTTTGCTGATCGACTACAAAGACGCGACCGGCTCGACCAACGCGCTGGACCACGTCTACGGCCACGCCGCCTACACGCGGCTCAGTAACCTGCTCTTCAACACCAACGTGATCGTCAAGGCGCTGTACTCAAACGCATCCAGCTAGCCTCCTGCCCCCACTCCGTCATTCCCGCGTACGCGCGAATCCATCCGGTTTCTTGCCCCTCGCCACGCCTGGTGTGAGTTGACATTGACTTGGATAGTTAGGGCCAGGGAAAAGGCTCGCGCCTTTGGGCCTCCCGGAGCAGGTCTTCGGGACAAGGACCTGTGTCGGCGGGTGACGAACGCATGGACGGCGTAAGGGGCACGCCCGTCCTGCTCAGGCGCTCCGGTTCGACCGCACTAAGGCTCGCATTCGCTGGGCTGCGGATCTCGCTGCGTGCTCCTCGGGGAGGCACGCAGCTTCGGACAGTCCTCGCCCTCCGGCACCCGCTGCAACCGAAGAGCACCGGGTGCCGGACCGCGCCTGCTCGCCAAGTGCGGGGCCCGAACCTCCGCGATTCGCAATGACAGGCGCGCCCCTCGCGCCGGACCAGTTGCAGCTCGAAAAAAAAGACTCCCGACCCCTTTCTTTTCTCACGGGTGCGCGGCGCGCCAGTTCGGACCGACCCCCATCTCCACCTTCAGCGGCACAGAGATCCCCAGCCGCACCCCCGCCTCAACCATCTCCCGTTGCACCAGGCGCTTGGCCTCGTCCACTTCAGCGCGCGGGACCTCGAAGATCAGCTCGTCGTGGACCTGCAGGATCATCCTGCAGCTCGGGAGGTCGGCATTGAGCCGGTCGTGCACCGCGATCATCGCCATCTTGATCAGATCCGCCGCGGAGCCCTGGATCGGGCTGTTGACCGCCATGCGCTCACCGAAGCCCCGCTGGGCCTGGTCCCCACTCTTGAGCTCGGGGATGGGGCGGCGACGTCCGAGCATGGTCGTCGTGTACCCGCGCTCGCGCGCCTCCTCGATCGTGCGATCGATGAACCGCTTCACGCCGGCATAGCGCTCGAAGTACGCGTCGATGTACGTCTTGGCTTCCGCCTGCGCGATGCCGAGGGTCTGCGAGAGGCCGTAAGGGCTGATTCCGTAGATGATCCCGAAGACGACCGTCTTGGCAATGCGCCGCATGTCCCGCGTGATCTGTTCAGGAACCAGATTGAAGATCTGGACCGCGGTGGCCGTATGGATGTCCTCGCCCCGCTCGAAGACCTTGAGCAGCTTCTCGTCCCGGGACAAGTGCGCCAGGATGCGGGGCTCGATCTGGCTGTAGTCCGCGCAGAGCAACGCCTGTCCCGACGAGGCCACGAAGGCTTCGCGGATGCGCAGCCCGTAGTCGCCCTTGACCGGGATGTTCTGCAGATTCGGATCGGTCGAGGAGAGCCGCCCCGTCGCCGCGACCGTCTGGTTCAAGGACGTGTGCAGCCGCCCGGTCTCGGGATTCACGAGCGCCGGCAAGGCATCCACGTAGGTCGACTTGAGCTTGCTCAGGCTGCGGTAGTTCAGAATTTGCGCCGGCAGGTCGTGCTGCACCGCCAGCTGGGTCAGTGTCTCCTCATCGGTCGAGTACCCGGTCTTGGTCTTGCGGATCGGCTTCAAGCCCAGCTTGTC
>JBFKNO010000174.1:0-6316 GCA_041629275.1 Nitrospiraceae bacterium | reverse complement strand
CATCGAAGTCGCCCGCGCGCAAGGCATAGCCCACGGCACAACCGATCCCACCCGCACCTACAATAAAAACGTCTGTCGATGGACGATCCGACACCGCATCAGCCTTTCTTATGGTCTTCGTCCCGGGAGCAGATCCTTCAGCGAAACAAATGAATTTTCGTCTCTGAAGGGGAGGATCGCGCCGTCATCACCCGAGGCGAAGGAAGTGTCCTCAGTGATGAGAGCCACCTGTGCAGCTCCTGTTACTCAGAATTTCCACTCCATGGTTAGCGCGCTTTCTGGCTCATGTCAAGATCTTAGGGTCGGAAAACGGGTGCGCCGGTAAGTAGGATGGTAGGATGGGATCAGGTTTTGACTTTGACAACTGAGGCGTCTAGGGTGCGCGCCGATGGCCCGTCCCCTCAGACTCAATTACGCGGGCGGCGTGTATCACGTCACGGCCCGGGGCAACGAGCGCAAAGCCGTCGTGCGCGACGACCGGGATCGGGCCCGCTTTATGGGGCTGAGTGACAGTGGCGTCAGCCGGCGCATCGGGGCGGTAGCGGCGCGCCTGACCACGGATCGCCCGTTCCGCCGTCGGTTCGAGTCGGCGCTCGATGTCAAAGTCAAGGCCTGGCCCCAGCCGTCACGAGTCATAAAACCAGTTGAGCGAAAAGAGCAAGAGGTTCTGGTTCGGCGTCAGGCCGATCACTCCCGGGGCCACCTCGCCCTTCGTGAAAAACCCGCCCTGGGGACCGGTAGAACGGTCGAACCGGTACTCGAGCCTGGCGAGGGTCGTCGTGTCGCGGTACGTCCATCGATACTCCACTGTGTTCGTCACGGCGACGAGGAGTTGCTCGGATCCTGTGATTCGCCCGTCCCGATCCCAGTACACCTCGGGACGGACCGCCACGCTCCACGGCCCCGCCAAGTGCACCCAGGTGTGGAGCGCACTGCCCATCCAAAGCGTCTGGGGATGGGTCGGTCGTTCCGCTGCCTCTTCGGTGCCGATATCGAACGCGAGTGTCATCCTCACGCGGGACGTGGTCCATTCGACGTAGGTATCCGAGAAGAAGCGCCAGAATTGCAGCGAGGTATCAGCTTGATCGGGACCGAGATACACGTTTTGTGTCAGCGAGAAGTCCGGAGCGAACGCCCATTTGACCTGTCCGCCGTAGCTCGGCGCGCTATTGATATTATTGAGGTAGTCGTAACCAGTGATGATGGCGAGGGCGAGGGAGACCCGCTCGCTCAGGGCGGCGTCGGCCACCACGCCCAACAGGAAGTACGGGGACCCGTCAGCGAGGTAGGTCCGCGTGTAGTTCGGGTTGTCCTTCGCATAAAAAGACTCGCGGCCGATGTAGCTGTTAAAGAGGCCTGCCCTCAGCCTGAGCCCCGTGCCAACAGGAAAGAGGTAGGACACCTCGGTCTGGGCGAGGTGCCGCAGCACGTCGGCGCCATCGTAGGGTTTCTGCCGCCCAGGGTCTGGAGGGATCTCGAGCCGCTGTGTGTCGTAGCCAGCCTGCACACCCAGTTGCAGCCCCCAGCGGGAGTCCTCGGACGCGTCCTTCCGGGCATAGGTCATCGCCATATTGGGCGTCAGCTCGTTGGTCCGGTAGGTGGTGGATTTACTTCGCCACTGGTGGTTCTCGGGAAAGTTGAAGTTGAGCGGGTAGCTGGCATCGAGATAGGCCCCGTACCGCCATGTGGAAGCCGTCGCCCCGGCATCTTCGGTCGCGCCTGCCGGCTGCGCGGTGATGCTCGACAGCAGGAGGCACCACGCCAGGGCCTGTCCGGCGGTAAGCCTCGGCAGGGGTGCCCGTCGTGGGGGGGTATTCATCATCAGAACCTCGGGCTCTTCGAGGCCACGCGGTCGGGCCAACGGCACGGAGTCGAGCGGGCGCGTCGAGGGGTGGTGCAGGGGAACCGGGCTCCAGGCTGAATCGAGCGACGCGTGAGGGCGACGACCGGAGCCGTCGTGGAGAAGGTGCATACCATTGGCGTCGCATTGTATAACTGTCGTGAGATTCGCTGTCAATTCAGCCGGCACGCCGCGTGGGGGCCTCCCGGCGGGAGCCGGCGCGGGCGGTCCAGCGAGGCGGTGGAGAGGGCCAGTCTATCGGTCCCGGAGATGTCGGCCTTGACCCGATCCCTGGGATGATCGCACCATGGAGAGAGGAGTCATATGAAAAAGGCAACCGCGCTGTCCATCTGCCTCATCGTGATGCTGTTTGATGCGTGGGCCCTTGCACAGTTCGAGGGGTTCCTCGAGCAGTTCGGCATGGGGAAGCCGAGCGGCCTCAGCGAGTCGAAGATGGTCTCCGGCCTGAAAGAAGCCTTGCAGATCGGGACGGAGAAGACGGTACAACTCACCGGGCAACTGAATGGGTACTTGGAAAACGACGCCATCAAGATTCCCATGCCCGAGAAGCTCCGCGTGCTCGAGAATGCCCTGCGGACCGTGGGGTATGGGGCACAGGTGGATGACTTCGTGGTGAGCATGAACCGCGCCGCCGAGCAGGCGGCGCCACTGGCTGGTCCCATCTTTCGTGACGCGATCGGGCGAATGACCTTCGAGGACGCGAAACGCATCCTGAATGGCGGCGACACGGCCGCCACCGACTACTTCAAGCCAGAACAGGCGAGAAGCTGGCCGTCGCATTCCTCCCCAAGGTGGAGCAGGCGATGAGCACGGTGGGTGTGACGGCGCGATACAAGGCTCTGGTGGGGCAATACCAAACGATCCCCTTCATGCAGCCCGTCCTATTCAACCCCGACCAGTATGTCGTCGACGAGAGCCTGAAGGGCCTGTTCTACGTGCTCGGTGAGGAGGAGCGCAAGATCCGCCAGGACCCGGCTGCTCGCGTGACCGACCTGCTCCAGGAAGTCTTCGGCAAGTAGCGGGACCAATCGGAGCGGAAGCTACCGGGTTCGAGTGTGAGGCGCCCAATTCTTGTCAGATTCGGCGTCGTGTCAGTGGCGCGAACCGGCGGGTCGGGGACTTCGCGGCGCCGGGCCCCGGATCGCCGGTTCCCCCGAGGGGTTGGGCCGGCGCGTGATGTCAAAGTCAAGGCGTGACTCCATCCGCGTTCACTCGGCGTCGGCCGTGTCATCAATCTTCACGACGTCCTTGCGCTCGACACCGATGATCCCGCCGAACTTCTCGTACATGATTTGGTCGCCTTCCTCCCAATACTCCTTGACGCTGATCGTCCGTTCATCGCGCAGGTGAATGGTGTATCGATGCTCGCTGTCGGTGGATGGCGTGATGATGGAGACATAGGACATCTCCAGGTCGCCCTGGTCGATGGGTGGGGGAGAGGCTGTGCGGTTCCCACCGCCGCCCGTGGGCGGGGCCGGCGCTGGGCGAATGATTCGGGCACGGGCCAGTGCCGCCTCGAGCGCGGCTGGGCTCCATCCCCTGATTTGCTCGTTCCCGACCAGGATCAGAGGGACTCCCCGGCCCCCGAGCTCGGCAAACTGGCGTTTCCCTTCGCTCGACTTCTCGATATCGTATTCCACGTGAGCGATACCATTGCTATTCAGGTACTCCCTCGCCTTTCGGCAGTAGCCGCACCAGGACGTCGAGAACAGGACGACTTCTTCCGAATAATTGGCCGCAAGGGCGCTGTGCGGCGTGAGGAGACTCTCGGTCCCAGCGCCATCCTGGCAGAGGGCGAGCGTGATGGTGGCGAGGATCAGTTTGAGGACTCGCTTGGCCTTCATGGATGCTCCCGCTCCGGTGAGGCTTCCCCTGGCCGCGCATTGAGCCAGTCACCCGAGGGCTCTGCCGAGCCTGCTCAGGACAAGTGTAGCAGGAGAAAATCTAACGGAAAGTCATGGGCTTTGGGACAGCCAGGGAGCAGCGGGACCATCGCTACCGTGCCCGGCGATGCTCGGGGAGGCTCGCTGGTGCGAGGGACGAGTGGGACTTCGCCGGGAGGGCGTTCTGGTCCTGCGCCTCAGCCCTTGGGCTCCGGGACGAGGTGGGCGAGCCTGGCGATCGCGCTCGCGGTCGCGCCGACAATCGCGGCGAGCCGCTCATAATCGAGCGTGTCGGGCGTGTCGCTGGGCCGATGGTAGTGGGGATTCCGGAAGTTCGCCGTGTCCGTGATCATGATCGCGGGCAGGCCCGCCTGCCAGAAAGGCACATGATCACTGCGATAAAGATGCAGCAGGTTCGGCACGAGCATCCGCAAGACCCGCCCGAGGAAGGGCAGGTCCGTCGCGTCACGGACCAGGATGGGGGTCTCACGCCCGGCCAGATGGGCGAGCCCTTCCGCGAAGGCGCAGGCCAGGGGTTGGCTGCGCCCGCGGTAGAGGACGAGCGTCCAGTCGCCGGCGAATTGGCGAGCCCGGATGCGCGCGACTTGCCGGGGGTACAGGGCTCCCAGGCCGGCGGGGATCTTCTGGGACTGGGGTGCGGCGGTGGTGTAGGCCATGGTTTCATACACGACGGCCCCGGTGATCCGCCATCGCTGCGCCAGCCACGGGATCATCGCCCGTGCGCCGAGAAAGCCCAGCTCCTCCATGTCGAAGGCCGCGAGAATCACCGTGTGGCGAAAGCGATAGGGCGCCAGCACCCTGGCGAGCTCGAGCAGCGCGGCCACGCTCGCGCCGTTATCGTCCGCGCCGCCCGTGTCGCGCACGGTGTCATGGTGCGCGCCGACGAGGATCGCTCCCTCGCCCTCCTGACCGGGGCGAATGCCCAGGATGTTGCGGGCCCGCAACGGCCCTTCGGGATCCAGCTTCCCCAGCTCGAATCCCAGACGGTCCAACCCGAGCGGGCGGCAGGCGAATGGCTGGTCTTCCACTCGCCATCCCGCCTCGGCCAGGGCGGTCGAGATGAGCGCATCCGTTCGTGCCATGGCCTCGGGCCAATGGCAGCGACAACGGGGTGCCGGCAAGGCCTCGACGGTGGCGCGGAGGCGCGCCGGGCTGACGGCCGTCATGATGCCGTCCAGCCAGTGGACCGTCTCCGCCTCCAGGGGAAGGAGGCGTGGCTCAGCCGTGCCGCTCATCGTCTATTCGGGATTTTATGGTGTCGCGTCCAACGCGAGAGGTGAGCTGCCGAGTGGTGCCCCCTGAGAAGGATTCCGATCACCGCGCTGTGGGTGTTCGATGACGCCAGGGCTGACCAGGCGCGAAAGATCATCGCGCAGGCAGGAGGAAATGTCCAGCCTGTAGGACGGCGTACCGTCCACACCCCGCTAATTAGCGGGCACAGGCGCCTTCCTGCGGCTGGCGAGTCAGTCGGGCCTTGCGCTCACGCTGGGGCGGTGGGGCCACCGTGAACACCACTTCAAAATACGACGGCTTGGGCCAGGGGTGCCAGTGCTCGCTGGCCGCGAGAAGGGTCACGCCCCGGACGGCACCCTGAATTTTGGACGCAAACTCCTGCGCGGTCTGGCCGTACTCATGGGTAAGCGCAGCGCGCCAGTGGAACTGGCCGCTCCGGCTCAGGTAACAGATGTGGCCGTGGACGGCGCCACAGACGACCCGTTTCACGGTGGTCACGTTGGCTGGAGTCATGGCAAGATCCTCCTCGTGTGCCCCATGGAGGTCTAGCTGCGGGACGGGCGAGGCCGCAGCATGAAATGTTTCGACAGGAGGCCATCCTGCTTCATCTGCCGGAGGACGGCGTCCAGACAGTAGCCGGAGATGGAGCGCGACGTCCGGATTTTCTGCATCAGGAGCTTCCGATGCACCTGAGCGGGCAGTTGAAGCAGCACAGCCTTGGGAAGGGTGACAAACACGGATGCCTCCTTCAGTATGGGCCTGATGAATTCGCGGCGTTCTAGCGTCACTCCTGTCCGATGATTGAAAGGTGCTCGTGCATTCCTCAAACAAGGGCTCTCGAAGCGCCTTGCGACGCAATGGGATTGAGAAGGAACTCGACTCCGACCATGGACAGACCCTCAGGGGCATCCACCACAACCTGCCGCGTCCAGCGTACGGCAACCACGGCGAGCGCCATGGCCGCTTCCCCGGGTATGGGCGTATAGACTTCGAACACCTGCTGGATGTCGGGGGTATGAGACATCAGGAGCAACATTCCCCCCGCACTGACGTTGATTGAGTGGGCATCCCCCTCGAGAAAGAGGAGCGTGTTCGAATCGCGCCATTCGGTCATCGCGTAGGCACACCATCGCACGACAGCGACGCGCTCACGACGAATGACTTGTGGAACCGCTACCCCCATTACGATCACATCACTGCGACCAGCAACGCACCCCTGTCGCAGACGCAGTCTCCGTAGACAAGAGGGTCAGGGCGTGGTGTTCACGCACAACCGAATTCGCTTGAAAGAGAGACTCGGGCGCTTGAGCAGGGGACT
>JBFKNO010000173.1:0-6342 GCA_041629275.1 Nitrospiraceae bacterium | reverse complement strand
GCCGGCATCGCGATGGGGCTCATCAAGGAAGGGGACCGGGTGGTCGTGCTCTCCGATATCCTTGGGCTGGAGGATCACCTCGGCGACATGGACTTCAAGGTGACGGGGACCAAGAACGGTGTGACGGCCCTTCAGATGGACATCAAGATCGGGGGCATCACCGCGGACCTGATGCGCCAAGCCTTGCAGCAAGCCAGGGCCGGACGGATGCACATTCTGGAGCGGATGAACGAATCGCTCCAGAGCCCCCGCTCGGAGCTCTCGGCCTTCGCCCCGCGCATTTTCACGATGAAGATCAAGACGGACAGAATCCGCGATGTCATCGGGCCGGGTGGAAAGACCATCCGTGGCATCATCGCGGAGACCGGGGTCAAGATCAACGTGGATGACAGCGGCACCATCACCATCGCCGCGGTCGACGGCGCCGCGGCCCAAAAGGCCATCGATGCGATCAACCGCCTGACCGAGGAGGTGGAGGTCGGCAAGATCTACCTCGGCACCGTCCGGAAGATCATGGACTTCGGCGCATTTGTCGAGGTCTTGCCGGGCACCGACGGTCTCGTCCACATTTCGCAATTGGCGCATCACCGCGTCAAGGCTGTGACGGACGAGGTGAGGGAGGGCGAGCAGGTTCTCGTCAAGGTGCTCGAGATCGACAAGCAGGGCAAGATCCGGCTCAGCCGGAAGGACGCCATGGAGCCGACATCCAAGCCGCCGGAGCATGAGCCCGCCGCGGGGTAGCGACGCATGTACCGCAAGCTCGTGTTGGACAACGGGGTCCGGGTCGTGGCCGAGCGCCTCCAGGCCTCCCGTTCGGTGACGATCGGCGTGTGGGTCAATGTGGGCTCCCGCGACGAACGGCCCGGGCAGGAGGGTGTGTCGCATTTCCTGGAGCACATGTTCTTCAAGGGCACCCGGCGGCGCTCCGCCACGCAGATCTCGCGTGAGACCGACGCGCTCGGCGCGGAGATGAACGCCTTCACGACGCGCGAGGCGACCGCCTTCTATGTCAAGGTCGTGGACGAGCATGTTCGCCCGGCCGTCGACCTCCTGGCCGACCTGTTCCACAATTCCCGGTTTGCGACCAAGGAGCTGGCAAAGGAAAAGCAGGTGGTCCTCGAGGAGATCCGGATGGTCCAGGACGATCCCGAGGATCTGCTCCAGGACTTGCACGTCCAGCACCAGCTGCGCAGGCATCCGCTCGGCAAGCCGATCCTGGGCCAGCCCGCCATCATCCAGCGCATCCGGCGGGGGGACCTGTGCGACTACGTGGCCCATCACTACGTGCCCACGCGAACCGTCGTCGCCGTGGCCGGCAACTTCGACTGGGGCGCAGTGCTGCCGCTGCTGGAGAAATCCTTCGGCCGGGTTCGACGGAAGGGAGAGCTCATCCCCCGCCGCTGGCCGGCAAGCGTGGGCGGCGGGCTGCTGGTCAAGAAGAAGCCGCTGGAGCAGGCCCATCTCTGCCTCGGCTTGCAGGGCGTGCCCATCGACCACAAAGACCGGTACGCGGCCTATGCGCTGAACACCGCGCTGGGGGGCGGTGTGAGCTCGCGGTTGTTCCAGCAGGTGAGGGAGGAGCGCGGGTTGGCGTACAGCATCTATTCGTACCTCTCCTCCTACTCGGACACCGGAACCCTGACGGTCTACGCCGCGACCCGACCGCACGAAGCCCCGCGCGTGCTCGAGCTTGCCTGCCGGGAGATGCGGAGGCTGCGGTCCCGCGGATTGACCCGGAAGGAGCTGGAGCGCGCCAAGAACCAGATGAAGGGCGGCCTGATGCTCGGTCTGGAAAGCACACATAGTCGGATGAACAAGTTGGCGAAGGACGAGCTGCATCAGGGACGACACGTGTCCCTGCAGGAAATGGTCGAGGCGATCGACCACGTTTCGCTGGATCGGGTCCACCGCCTCGCCTCCACGATCCTCGACCCGAACACCCTCTCCGTCACCGCGCTCGGGCCGGTCGCGCGCGCGTCGCTTGAGGCCAGCTTGGCCTAGTCTCGCCCCATGCCTCTCCGCTGAGGCGCTCCTTCCATGGGGCTGCGAGCCGGGAGGGGCCGATCACTGAACCTATTGGGAACAGGGCGGTTTTTTTGTTCTTCCGGTCCGAGAGGGACCGCCAACTAAGTCCTTGACACGGTATATCGATTTCGCTACCATGGCGCCTCCTGACGGCAGAATCCTGACCAAAACCGAGCACGGAGACGAGGAATCGAGGAGCGCGGAAAGGGGGTGGACATTCGCGAAACCATTCCATTAAGATTGCGTTCGGTCTCTTCCCTTAGCATCTTTCAGAGTCTGTGAAGGTCCGCTCATATTTCTGAGGTCTTGATGCTTCGATATGTAAGGAGGTGCGACGTATGAAGAGAGTGGTTTTCATAGCCACAGCATCGTTCTTTTTGATGTCCCTCATCTTTGGCGGGTTTGCCATGGCGGCCGATGATGCGGCCACCCTGGGCAAGACGACCTTGAAGGCTGAGAAAGTGACCAGCCTGAAGGGCCGTGTCTATGCTCAGTGGGCAGACAATCCGGACGGGGAGATCCTGTTCGGCGTCCTGTATTGGAACACCAGCGATCCAGCGTCGGGCGAGCCCAGCGGCAGAGCCTCGACGAGCCTCGAAGTCAGGCCCCCGGACCCCTTGTTCGTGTGTTGCGCCTGGGGATTCACGGGCGGCACGGAAAAGAACAACCCCTATGCCGGACACTACAGCCCGGGCACCACGGTCCGCCTGAAGGTGAAGGACAAGGCGCTGATGGATCAGATCATCAAAGCGTCCCAGGACCTCGTCGCGATGGAAGTGAGCCTGAGCGGCCGGACGATCACGGGGTTCAAGGTCCTTCAAGCTGAGTAAGGTTCATCAACGAGTTCATTGATTCTTCTTAGTGTACGGAGGGAGGAAATTATGAGAATTAATCTGAAAGCCTGGGTGGTGCTGGCAGCCCTAGCCTTCGTCATGGGGCTCGTCTCCACTGCCTTTGCGATCGAGGCATTCCAGGAGCGCTTCGAGTGGGGTGACATGAGCAAGCCGACCAAGATCCAGGGTCGGGTCATCGTCGTGGACCCCTATGACAAGGCCGTCTGGCTCAACGTCGCCGTCTACGGCGGCAACGCCGAGAGCGGCTTGTGGTGGCAGAGAATGCATCCCGGCAAGAACCTCAAGTTCTACGCCAAGGACAACAATGTGTGGAAGCAGCTGAGCGGTATGGTCCGCTCAGGTGTCGGTCCCGCCGCCGCGAAGAGCGTGCCACCTTCTTCCGAAGCCACGCTGGTCGAGATCACGGCGACCGAGCCGGAACAGAACTACCGGGTGGTCCACTCCGTGAAATCGATCCCCGATGTGGCAGGGTCACCGAGCGCGCCGATCAGCATTGGCGCGCTGCAGGCCGGCTGCAAGGTCGGCGTTTCGGATGGAGATTGCGCAGCCAAGCAGAAGCTGGCTTCCGCTCCCAAAGCCACGCCCCGTATGCAGTACGATGTCATCCTGCCGGGTGGCAAGCCGATCGGCGGTATGATCCCGTCGTCGGGTACATACAACGAACCCTGATTGATCTCTGACAAGACGGGTTGAATCAAGGCGGCGCCTCATACGAGGCGCCGCTTTTTTTTCGCCTACTTTTTCCGCCATTCCGGTTTCTTTCCGTCATTCCTGCGGAAGCAGGAATCCAGGGGCCGCCGGCCCTGGGCGTCAGCCCCGGAGGAGCTGGAGGAAGATGGATCCCCGCGTGCGCGGGGATGACGGAAGGCTCCGGGATGACGGAACGAGCAGAGGTGATGACGGAACGAGAAGGGACGGGTGCCTACCGTGCAGGAGGATCGGGCGTGGCATCGCCGAGACGGCGTTGGAGCTCGGCGAGCTTGTTGAGCGCGTCGAGGGGCGTCATCGAGAACAGATCCATTTGGCGGACCTCCTCGATCATGGGGTGCGGTGACGGCAGGCTCGACTCGGGCTGGTCCTGAGGCGCGGTCTGGGGCACGAAGGGCAGCAGGCCCTGCGTGTTCATGGCGCCGCCGGCAGGTTGCTCGAGCTGCGCCAGCACCTCCTTCGCGCGTGCGATCACGTCCGGCGGAAGACCGGCCAGCCGGGCGACATAGATGCCGTAGCTGCGATCGGCGGCCCCCTCCACGATTTTCCTGAGAAAGAGCACCTCTCCGTCCCGCTCTCGAACCGCCACCGTGTAGTTCTTGATGCCCTCCCGGTGCGCGGCGAGCTGTGTCATCTCGTGGTAGTGCGTGGCGAACAGCGTCCGCGCGCCGAGGTGACGGCGATCCTGAATGTGCTCGGCGACGGCCCAGGCGATGCTCAGGCCGTCGTAGGTGCTCGTGCCGCGTCCAATCTCGTCCAGCAGGATCAGGCTCCGGGCGGTGGCGCAGTTCAGGATCTTGGCCGTTTCCGTCATTTCCACCATGAAGGTGCTCTGGCCGCCGGCAAGGTTGTCGGACGCCCCGACGCGCGTGAAGATGCGATCGACCAGACCCAGTGAGGCGCGGCGGGCGGGAACGAAGCCGCCCATCTGCGCCATCAGGACGATGAGCGCGACCTGCCGCAGGTAGGTGCTCTTGCCGGCCATGTTCGGACCCGTAATGATCAGCAGCCGGTTTGCCTCCAGGTCGAGCACGGTGTCGTTGGGGATGAAGCGGCCTTCCTGCTCCAGTTGCTCGATGACCGGGTGGCGGCCGTCGGCGATCTGGATCGTGCCGCTCTCCGCCACCCCGGGTTTGACATAGTGGTTCCGTGCCGCCACCTCGGCCAGGGTCGCCAGCACGTCCAGCGTCGCCAGCGTGACGCCCATGGCGTGAATGCGCGCGGACTCCTGCGCGACCTCGCTCCGTAGCTGCTCGAACAGCTCCTGCTCGAGCTTGTGGAGCTTCTGCTCCGCCCCGGTGACCAGGTCCTCCAGCTCCTTGAGCTCCGCCGTCATGAAGCGCTCGGCGTTGGCGAGCGTCTGTTTCCGCACGTAATCCGAAGGCACCCGGCTCAGGTTCGCCTTCGTCACCTCGATGTAGTAGCCGAAGACCTGGTTGTACCGAACCTTGAGCGAGTCGATCCCCGTCCGTGCGCGCTCCTGCGCCTCTAGCTCGGCCAGTCGCCCTTTCCCGTCTCGGGAGGCGGAGCGCAGCGCGTCAAGCTGGGAATGGTATCCGTCCTTGATGAGGCCGCCGTCTCGTGTCGACGCGGGTGCCTCCGGCAGGATCGCCCGGTCGATCAGGTGGACGACGTCCTGCAGGTCGTCCCACGCGCCCACGAGCTCGCGGAAGAGCGGCGCGCGGAGCCTGCTGGTGGCCGCGCCCAGTCCCGGAATGGCGGCGAGCGAATGTTTGAGCGCATTGAGGTCGCGCGGTGTCGCGCTGCCGATGGAGACACGGCTGCTCAATCTGATGATGTCCTGCACGGCCCGCAGCGCCGCCCGGAGCGTGGCGCGCGGCTCGTACAGGTCGTGCAACTCTCCCACCGCGTCGAGCCGCGCCCGCGTGGCTACCGGGTTGACCAGGGGGCGGACGATCCATTCCCGGAGCAGACGACTCCCCATCACGGTCACCGTGCGGTCGAGCACGGACAGCAGGGTGGTGGGGCGGCGGCCACGGGGATCGTGATCGGGGAGAAAGGATGTCACCAGCTCGAGGTTGCGGATGGTCACGCTGTCCAGGTGCATGTGTTGCCCCGCGCGACGGACCTCCATCCTTCGAATGTGATCGAGCCGCGCCGCGGGTTGCGTGTCATGCAGGTAGCGGAGCACGACGCCGGCCGCCACGAGCGCGGCGGTCTGATCCTCGCAGCCGAAGGCCGCAAGGGACCCCAGGCGGAAATGGCGCAGCAGAACGGCGGAGGCGCTCTCGAGGTCGAACCGGGCGATGTCCTGTCCGCACAGGCGCGGGCTTCGCGGGCCTTGAAACAGGCCCTGCATCTGTGGCTCCAGGTCGCGCGCGTAGAGCACCTCCTTCGGGCTCACACGGGCCAACTCGTCCCGCAGCTCCGCTAGCCCCCGGTCTCCGCGGAACTCCAGGACCCAGAACTCGCCGGTCGACAGGTCCAGCACGGCGAGCCCCCAGGGCGCGGCCGTCTCGGCGGGCCGGGACGTGCCCGGCGCGGTCGCGACCGCGGCGAGGAAACAGGATTCGTTGGCCTCCAGCAACTCGCTGTCGGTCAGGGTGCCCGGTGTGTAGAGACGGACGACTTCCCGTCGGACGAGGCCCTTCGCGAGCTTCGGGTCCTCGACCTGCTCGCAGAGGGCGACCGTGCGGCCCGCCTGCAGGAGCTTGGCGATGTAACCGGTCGCGGCATGGTAGGGCACACCGCACAGAGGGACCGGGTCCGAGCGGGACTTGTCGCGGGTGGTGAG
>JBFKNO010000172.1:0-6352 GCA_041629275.1 Nitrospiraceae bacterium | reverse complement strand
CGGCCGCCACCGCCACCCACACCGTCTCCCACATCAAGTCACGAGCCATCATGGCCTCCCGTCGTCGTTCATCCATAGCGCGGACCATCGGTCAGCCTGTCAGCGCGACCTGTGATCGGAACGCCCGGGCCCCTCGACCGGGCCAGGGCCGGCCTCAGAGCCCGTTCCGGCGGCGGGCGGCGCCAGCGCCTCCGTCCGGATGACCTGATTCGCGCTCACATCGACGGCTTCTCCCTAGGCCGCCAGGACGCCGGTCCAGCGGCGTTTGCTGTGCCCCGCTGCGACACGGTCCGGATTGGACCGGTTCGCGACGAGGACGGGATCGACGATCTCACCGCAGTTGACGCAGCGGAAGGCCTCACACCTCACCTCGATTGAATCGAGCAGGTCTATCAGCTCGAAGGGTGCCATCAAGCCATCGCATCTTGCACATCGTATGGATTCCTCCTGACCTCGCGTTCGACTCACAACACAGGTCTTCTCGTTTCTCATGGTCGCTGACCTCCTTTTCGCTTCATCTTCCTCAACCCGATTTTTCCGATCTTCCCCGGGCAGGTCCGGCATGGCCTGAGACCGCCCCGACGGCGGCGTCTGCCAGGGGCCGTGAGGCACCCCTCACCATGAACACTATGTGAATATTTGGTCAATCTCATATATATGGTCACTTCCGACTGCGAGGTCAGTTTATTGATTTCGCCTCGCCTTGTCAACAAGATATTGCAATTTTTTTGACAATCTCACGTATTATTAATAGGTTCGAAGCCATCCTGGTCACAAAGAGGGGCAAGCTTCTCACCAGACGGGGGCCGCGGCATCATCTTCTTCTGACTCGATCTGCCGCTCACTCCCCACAAGAATCCGGCCATCGATTGAGACGAGCACGCTCATGAGCCTCATGGAGACCATCACCGTCCTGGTCTGTCTCTCGGCACTGTTCAGTTACGTCAACGAGCGGTTCCTCGATCTGCCCCCCACCATCGGGCTCATGGCCCTCGGGCTCTCGTTCTCCCTGGGCATGGTGGCCCTCGGTTCACTCGGCGTGCCCGTTCACCGGCAAGCCGTCGCGTTCATGCAGCGCATCGACTTCACCGAGACGCTCATGCATGGCCTCCTGAGCTTCCTCCTGTTTGCCGGGGCGCTCCATTTCAACGTCCGTGACCTTTTTGGCCAGAAGTGGTTCATCGGAACCCTCGCCTCCGTCGGCGTCGTCCTCTCCACCGGCCTCGTCGGAGCCCTGGCCTATTACGCCTTCCCTATCGTCAACCTGGAGATTCCGTTCCTCTACTGTCTGCTCTTCGGGGCCCTGATCTCCCCGACCGATCCCATTGCCGTCCTCGGCATCCTCAAAAAGGCCGGCGCGCCGAAGTCCCTCGAAACCAAGATCGTTGGGGAGTCGCTGTTCAACGACGGGGTCGGCGTCGTGGTGTTTCTCGTTCTGCTCGGAGTCGCAACCAGGGGCATGACCAGTCCGGCGGATATCGGGCTGCTCTTCTTCGAGGAGGCGGGGGGCGGGGCGCTTCTCGGAACCGCGCTTGGCTTCCTGACCGCGTACATGATGGGCACGATCGACGACTATCGCGTGGAGATCCTCCTCACCCTCGCGCTCGTGATGGGAGGCTATGCCCTTGCAGACGCGTTGCACATGTCGGGGCCGATCGCCGTCGTCGTCGCGGGCCTGGTGATCGGGAGCTATGCCAGGCGGAGCGCCATGTCCGAGACCACCCGGCAGTATCTCGACACGTTCTGGGAGCTCGTGGACGAGCTGCTCAACGCGATCCTCTTCGTCTTGATCGGCCTGGAGGTTTTAGCACTCACCTTCGAGGGACGGTATCTGGCAGCGGGTCTGATCGGCATCCCGATCGTGCTGGCGGCGCGCCTCATCAGCATCGCGCTGCCGCTTCACCTGTTCGGGCTGTGGCGGAGGTTCAGCCCCCACGCGGCGGCGATCCTGACCTGGGGCGGGCTCCGCGGCGGGATTTCCGTCGCCATGGCGCTGTCGCTGCCGCCCGGACGGATCCGCGATGCCATCGTCGCCGTCACCTACGTCGTCGTCGCCTTCTCGATCCTGGTCCAGGGATTGACGATCGAACGCCTGATCCGCGCCGCATCCACGGAGAAGGAGCCGGCGGCGGAACCGTGACGCCCGCTCATGACTCGCGGATGAGATCGAGCACCGCGCGGTTCCAACCGACAGGACCCGGAGCCGGCGCCGCGTGGAAGACCGGGGATTGGAGAGCCGGATCGATCGAGCGGTCCGGGCGCGGGAGGACCACGGGGTGATCCACCACGGCGAGCATGGGGAGATCGTTGGGCCCGTCACCCAGCCCGATGGTGATCAGCTCGCCCGCTGCCGCTTTCCAGTGACGCTCGTAGCACGCGATGAGTTGCCGGCACGCATCTCCCTTGTCGATCCGACCGCTGAGATGACAGAAGCGCCCCCCGCGCGTCACCCGCAGCCCCTTCGCGTCCGCTTGCCGCACGATCTGTTCGAGGCGCTCATCTGAATCCTCGAGGAGAAACGGCTCATCATACTCGCGTTGTTTCGCCAGGACCGCTTCGCGCTCGCTGAGGCCGGTGCGTTCCGCGATCTCCTCGGTCGACATGTCGCCGAACCCCCGCAACGGATGCCCGACGGCCTGCGCGATCTCCTTCAAGCCGCTCCGCACCATCGCGTAGCTCGTGCCCTGCTCGATCACCAGGTACGGATCACGGAACAGGGCGTAGGGGACCGGATCGTCGAACAGATCCTTGGGGAGATAGACGGCGGCTCCGTTTTCGACGACGAAGGGGTGCAGGTTGTTGAGCTCGAAGCGAAGCGGTTCCATCTCCGCCCGCGTCTTGCTCGACACCAGAATCAGCGGGATCTCGCGCTCGCGCAAGACCTCCAGAGCCTCTCGAGCGGGCTCGAACGTGTAGGTCGCCCCGTCCAACAGCGTGCCGTCCAGATCGGTGAAGACGAGAATACGTGGCACCGTGACTCCTTTCTGGTCAGCCGATCACGGCTCGTCCGGAATTCGCGATTGACATCGTCCACCCGATGGTCTCAGACTGCATATCCAACGCAGGCTCCGCGTCCGCGGCATGGGACGCGGGGAATGCCCGCCGCTCATCCCTTGGCAATCACGGCTCGGGAGCACGATCGAGCTCACCTCTCCGGCATGGCGCACACGATCCCCGGCAAGACCGCGTCCACCTTCATCCATGTCAACGCCGTCGCCGGCAGCCTCGTCGTGGGGGTCGGATTCTGGCTCATCTGGCGAGAGTGGCTTGCGGTCGCCATCGCCCTGTTGGCCGTCGCCGCCTTTCTGGTCTGGGTGGGACGAAGCATCGCGCGCGTCTGGGCATGGGCCACGCTCCTGGTGGGAGTGGAAAGCTTTTGCTGGCCGATTGTCACAATGATCCGGGTCCATTTGGGAACCGGGGATCCCACCGATCAACAGATGGTTGAGATCCTGAATGCTCTTCTCTTCGGACTGTTTTTCGCGATCTTTTGGACCAGCTTTTCCTACGGTATCTTCAACCGAGCGCGGCGGCAGGAAACGGCCGGGACGGGCAGCGGCTCGGCAGGCGCCCCGCAGGACCGGACGGGCAAGAAGAATTAGAATTCGATGGGGTCGACGTCCACCTCGACCCTCACCTCACGCCACGCTCTCCGACGCTCCATCTGTTCCAACGTCGACCGGACAGCCCGGCGCACCGCGTCCCCATCCCGCCCCCGCACGAGGAGCTGGCTTCGATGCTGACCGCCGCGCCGGCGCGCCGGAACGCTGATCGGCCCCGCGATTGTCACCCCGCCGACGGCCCCGCCCGGCGCGCCCATCGGAGAGTGCGCCGCCCGTGGCCCGGCCCCGGCGGCCTCCCGTAAGGATGTCGCCCAGGCCTGCGCCGCAGCCTCGACGGAGGCGCCGTCTCCGCCGGACACGCGCAAGCTGATGAGCGTGCCATACGGCGGGTAGTCCAGCGCCTCCCGGACGGACAATTCCGCATCGTAAAATCGCCCGGCATCGCCACTCGCGAGGGCCATCATGACGGGGTGCGAGGGGAGCAACGTCTGCAGGACGACTCGTCCGCCGGCCTCGGGACTTCGAGCCAGGCTGACGGCGTCCAGCAGCGCCCGATAGGTTTTTTCCGCCGCTCGAAAGTCGGGGAAGTGCAGGCCGATGTCCGCGAACGGGACGCCCACGAACCCCACCCGCGGAATCGCCTCTCCTCGAAACACCAGTTGCGTCCCGATCACGATGTCGATCGCCCCCGCTCGAATCTTGTCGCGCAGGTCCTTGAGCGGCGCCGATCCGTGCAGCGACGCACGATCGAGACGGGCGATTCGTGCCGAGGGGAACCGCCGACGCACGTCCTCCTCCAACCCCTCGGTGCCCGAACCAAAGGGCTCCAGGCGCGCCCCGAGACAGTCCGGGCAGCGTTCGGGAACGGGTGCGCTGTCGCCGCAGCTGTGGCAGCGGAGGCGCGCCGCGCCGCGATAGTACGTGACCGTCACACTGCAGTGCCGACAGCGCGGAGACGCGCCGCAGTCCCGGCACGTCAACATGGGGGCAAACCCCTTCCGGTTGTGGTAGAGGATCACGCCGGCCCGTGCGACGAGCGCCGACCCGATCCCGTCGATCATCGGCTCCGATAACCGTGTCCCGAAGGGAACCTGCCGCAGGTCCACGAGCTCGACGGCGGGAGCCGGCGACAGCGCCCACCCGGAGGACCGCACGGTGCCCTGCGCGCGGACGGCGGTCAGGGTCTCCAGCGCCGGGTGCGCCGATCCGAGGAGCAGGACGGCGTGGTGCTGTCGGGCCCGAAACCAAGCCACCTCGCGCGCATGATAGTGGGGCGCTTGCTCTTCCTTCAGGGATGACGCTTCCTCGTCTTCCACCGCGATGAGCCCGAGTCTCGGCAGTGGCGCGAAAACCGCCGATCTCGTTCCCACCACGATGTCCGCTTCGTTCTGCCGGAGCCTGCGCCAGGTCTCCAGCCGCATCGCCGCCGACATGCGGCCGTGCAGCGCCTGCACGCGCTCACCCCATCGAGCCGCGAGATCCCGATACAGCGCCAGCGCACGATCGATCTCCCCGGTCACCACCAGCGCGGTGCGCCCGCATGACAGCACCGCCTGGATCGCGTCGCGCAGCTGCGCCGCGCGCGCCGGGGCCGGCGCGTGAAGGAGGATGGGGCTCCAGACGCCGCCGATCACGGCCTGCACGTGATCAGCCCAGGAGGAGCTCGGCGCCGTCTCGCCCTCTGCCAGTCCCCGGTCGCGCATGGCGCGTGCGGCACCGGTCGTCTCTCCGCAGCCGGCTGGCGCGGCCGTCCTCCTCCCCGGACCACCGGCGAGCACGTGCGGCCCGCCTTCCTCGATCCAGCCGCACGCCATCATCTCGCGCAATGCGCTGTCGACGGGGCCCGTGACCCTGCGCCGAAGCGTGGCCAGCGCGAGCCCTGTCCGGCGGCTCGCCAGACGGCGCGCGAGCTCATGACAGGTGGTCGACATCTCGACCTCCGCGCTCATCGCGGCCCGTCCTCGATCGGTCAACCGATACGAGGGGCGAGCTTCACGGAGGTCGCGCGGCGGCCGCACGAGGCGCGCGCACTGTCCGAGCGGCGCCAGGTAGTGCTCGGACATCCAGCGCGCGAGGCGGAGCGGCTCGAGGTTCATGCCGGACGCATCCTCGTCATTGTCCAGGGCCAGGATCTCGCGGAGCGGTTTGGCGCCGGGGCCCGAGGCAGACGGGAGCTCGGGAGGAGTCGGGGAGAGCGCGACGACGAGGCCGGTCAGGGTGGTCGCGCCGAACGGAATGCGCACGACGCTTCCGATGTGAACTCGGTGCCCGAGGTGGCTCGGGACGCGATACGTGAAGGTTCGATGCAAACGGCGGGGCACCGCCACATCGGCGAACTGTGGAGCGACGGACGACGGGGGGGACAGGACCAGCGTCGGGGGGCCGGGCATGCGGCATTCTAGCAAGGCCGCGGGCGCTGAACAACGAGGCGGGACCGCGCGCCCTGCCGGGCGGCCGGATCGGGGTGGCGCGGGGTGATTGCCCTTACGGAACGGGGGCGGAAGCAGCGTCTGGTTCGGGCCCGGATTCCGCTTCGGGTTCGGGCGGCGCCTCGCCGGGCAGCGTGTCGACGGGAATGTCGGAGGGCGGAGGCGCGACCGCGCTGCCTTCAAGGCTCGACAGGTCTCCGATCATCTGATCGAACTCGCTGCGGGCCGGTTCCTCCGCCGGCGGCGCCGGGACTGATTCGACCGGCGCTACGGGGGTCTCGTCGGGAGCAGGCGCCGACGACTTCGGCGCCAGCACGAGGATCTCGACGCGGCGGTTCTTGATCCGTCCCTCCTCGGAGG
>JBFKNO010000171.1:0-6382 GCA_041629275.1 Nitrospiraceae bacterium | reverse complement strand
GTGCCCGACGTGGCCGTGGTCGTCTGGATGGCCAGAAATTTGACGTAGTGTTGCTGCGTGGCGACGGCCGGGACCGCCCGAATTTCCGTCAAGGTCGCCGCGATGGAGTTAAAGCCCACCGTCCAGCGGTCCGCCCCATTCAAGAAAATGGAGCCGTCGCTTTCGCGCACGGGCGTAAAGTTGCGAGGCTGCGGCCCAAACTGGGCGCCGAGCTCCGCCTGCGGCAGCCACATGGCCGACAGCAACAAGACGAGCGCCAAGCCCGCCAATTTGAGTGTTCGCATCGTGTCCTCCTTACGTCACCGCGTCATCATTGATCTCAACCCAGGCCCCGCGATCGGGATTCGCCGCACTCATCAGCCGTTGGACCCGCACGATAATCGTCCCTGAGAAGTCCCGTGCGGCATAGGCATTCACCCAGGTCTTATCCTCACGTTTCGCGTAGGCCCGCGTCTCCGCAGCCCCGAAGTTCGCAAAGGCAGCCATGTCAGTCCTCCTCGGGCGTGAGCGAGCACCCCCGCCCGACGCCCAATTCCATGATCGCTTCGGTTTCCTTCTGTGACCCCTTCCAGCACTTGCCGGTCCCGACGATGGAGCCGTTGCGCCCAAACAGCAGAATCGGCATCCCGTCGTGCCGGAACTCATAGGCCGCGCACCACGTCGCTTCGGGCGTGCCCGGCAGCTTCTCAATGATGAGATGCTGACAGCGGTAGCCGAACGGCATACAACACATCCCGCAGCGGTTGCATTCGCCCGTCAGCTTCATAGGCGCCCGAAGAACTCCTCCGTCCAGCCGCTCATCGAGCGTACCGCCGCCTTGAAGTCAGGCAGCCGCTCCATTTCATGCTCGACCTGCTGCCGCACGCTGTTGTCGCCGTTGTGGCCCCCGTCGCCGTAGTTAAAGTCCGTGCGCGGCGTGCCCTCGAAGAATCGACGCACGCCACGCCCCGGACACCCACAGAGCACGATTGGCCGCGCCCCCATCATCCAGGCCACCTGCATGGCGAAGTAGCCGGACAAGGCAAACATCGGCGTGACCCGCGCCCACTCATAGTCGATGTACGGGCGCGGATCCGATGAATGGTATTTCGTCACTTCTCGTTCCCGGTGCGTGAGCCAGCGCACGGCTTTCCACACGCCCAGGTTGTCACTGTGCAAACTCACCCAATGATCCATGCGCGGGAGGTACATCCCCACGTCATTGACGCCGAAAATCACGGGGTTCTGCAGCTTCGCCTCCGCCTCTTTCAGATCCTCAAAGACGGTATGGGCGTTGCCGCAGATAATGGCGGACCGGCCCGTGAGGGAGTCCAACAACTCCCTCACGTTGCCAGCCCCACAGTAGCCATGAGCCTCCCACTCGGCTTCGTAGGTGCCCATGCTGGCCGCATTTCGGATCACCCCGCCCATTACGCGCCGGGGATCACCCAAAACACGCCCTTGAAAATCTTGCCGACCGTCGGGTTCGCCGTCCGGTACTCGGCAAGGACCACCGTGTCGGCCGTGGGCTTGTAGTTCTGCCCGGTGAAGGCCAACAGGCTGTTGCTCGTCCGCTCCGTCGCGATCGGCCCGCCTGTGGCGGTATAGAGCTCCGTCGCGAGCATGTAGCGGTCGTCGTCCCCGGAGTCACCCAACTGCAACGTGCCGTTGGTCGTGGCGGTCGGCCACACGTTGTCGGCCACCATCTCCAGCCCGACGACCATGCAGTTGGCGGGCAGCACGCACAGGCGCACCTTGTCGCGGGCGCCTTGTGTCGCGCCACCCGTTTCACCGGAGACGACGGTGTGCTGGAACGGAATCGGGACCGCCCGTCCGCCCACATCACGCGCTTCCCCGATGAACTTGTTCGCGTGCAGCTTCGTGTAGAGCACTGAGTCTCTGGTTGTCGCTCCCATGGTTTCCTCCTAGTTCTCTAGTGCCTGGACTCTGACCACCCCACCCTCGAACACGCGGACGGCGGCCATAATCATGGCCGACCGCACCTGCGTCGGGCGGGCCTGCAGATCCGGCCGTGGGTCGAGTTGCGTCTGAATGTCCTTCCCGATCGACAGACCGACCGCCCCCCGGTGCATGGCGATGCAATCCCGTGTCGTGGACACCAGGTTGAGCATCCGCTGGAGGATGGTGGTCGAATCAATCGAGACGACATCCGCAATCTCGATCCACATAAACCCTTCCCAGTTCACCCCGTTGATCGTCCCGCGATCATGGATCATGTTGCGGGTGAAATCGGACGAGGACGCCTGGGTAATCGCCAGGATGTCACGCAACTGGCCGGGGGAGTACAACATCACCCGCTGATCCGGCCCGTTCGGCACGCCCGCCTTGCTCAAGAGCTCAGCGGCGTTGATCGTGCGGGCCAGGTCAAAGGCCGTCGCCCCGCCGATGGTCCGGGCGGTCGGCAACGCCTGCGTGCCTTGCGTGATGACGCCGGAGCCCGCCGTGACACTCGCGGTCGTCGCGGTGCCCGTGGCGGCGTCGATGATGTGCTTGTCGGCCCGTCGTCCCAGCGCAAACACGATGGTCTGCGTGTACCCGCTGGTCGGCTCCACCATCGAGCGCAGCGTGTGCTCATCCGCCACCAACACGGTGGCATCCGAGCTCAGCAGCGTGACGGCACGCCGGCTATGCGGGGGATTCAGGACGACGGTTTGCCCGAACGGCGACACGACATCATTGGCGATGACGTTGCCGAGCCGTTCGTGATGGTCGATCGCGGCGTGGACGTCGCGATGCACCATCCCTGGGCTGATGAGATTTTCCAGCAGCGAACCCTGCTGCTGATACGTGATGTTGAGTGTATCGTGAAATCGGTACACCCACGCTTGGTCAACGGTCACAGACATGGCGAACCTCCTGGTTCAATCCTTCAACAACGGTTGTCTCGATGAGCCGCCCTGCCTATGCAGGACTCACCTACAGGCTAACGGGCCTGCTGGCCGGACACCTTTAGGCGTCCCCTCACCGGACCCCCTCGTCGGAGGCCGCCCGGTCTGTCACGGACTACGGACTGATCTCGTCGACGACGTGCTCCGCGTCGTCCTCTTTGTTCGCCTGGCGGATGTACTTCTGGACGACTTCCTGCGGCATCCCGACGATGCGGCAGATGTCCTCCAGGTTCCGCCCCTGGCGGTGCAAGAGTTTCGTCGCTTCGATGATGCGCGGATGGTCGACGCGGACCCCGGCATACTCAGCGGGGCCTTGCACTTCCACGCGCTGTGGCGCGTGGTGTCGTGGCTGTCCTTTGGGCCATCCCATCGTCAGCGTCCTTTCTCGACACCCTTGAAGGTGCCTTTGTTGATCCCCGCGAAGAAAATGCGACGGCCTTTCTCACGCCCATGTCGATTGACGAGGCTCCGCATGATCTTCTCGCCCTTCTTCGTCAGTGGCATGACGCTACTCCGTCTTGACGATCAGCGGCTCCCCGCCGATGACGAGTTTCTGATTGCCGACCGCCTTCTTGTAGAGGCTGTCGATGTGCGCCTTCACCTTGGGATCGCCGCGCTTGTAGCCTTCGTGCATCGGGTGCGTCTTGTCGGTCATAATCTTGGCGTACTCGGCGCGGGCCTCCTCCAGCGGAATCTGCCCGCCGTCGTCCGGCAGGGACTCCATGAAGGAATTGTCCTGCATGGCCATCGGCGCCAGCCGCATCAACGGCCCCAAAAACAGCGGGTGGTTGCCCAGGCCCAAGCTTTCGTAGAACTCCAACTCCCCGGCGCTCTTGAACACCCCGGCCCCGATGCGCTTGGCCGCCTCGAAGCGCGTCTCGAAGTCGTCGGGGAACTCCTGGCGCAGCCGCGTCATGCCCTGGTCCCGGTCGATCTCGAACTGCTTGGATGTGGACCCCATGACCTCATTGTAGAGGCCCAGGATCTCCTGGCCGAGCTCCTTGGACGCGCCGTGCTTGTGGAGCGTGGTGGTGAACTTGTTGACCAACTCGTCGTTCCAGGCGAAGCCTTCCGGCAGTTGTTCCGGCTTCGTAAAGCCGTAGTCCTCGCGCTTGGCGGGCGGACGCGGGAGAATGCCCGCATCATACAGACGGTTTTTGACCGCCTGCACTTCTTCGGGCTTGGCGTCCTTGCCCGGCACCGCGAGGCTGCGCCCCTTGTTCCGCTCGTAATGGACGAACGACTTAATCAGCGCGGGCAGGTCTTTCTCCTGCGCGTTCGCCAGAATGCCAGCCAGTGCTGGATCTTTTTTGACATCCTCTGGCGCCAACTCGCGCCAATCTTGCGGGGTGGGCGTCTCTTGCGCGGGTGGCGTTTCGGTCGCTGTGGCGGTTGCTTGCTCATCAGCCATAGTTCTCCTCCGTATGCACCTGAACCTCGTACTTCTCCGGGCGTTCGGCCCGGTCGATGTTCTCTAAGATTTCTTGTACCACGCTCCGTCGTGCGTTGAGGACCACGGCAGGGGCACTGTCCACACCCTCGTAAATCTTGCAGTAGACTGAATCCAGCAAATGCTGCAAGACCTGCTGGCCTGCGGGCGACGTAAAGGTGACGAGGTACGCCTTGGCCAGCGCCTCCGTGCTCTGCGGTTGCCACCGTCGCCCATGCCACTCACCGAGGGCGCGAAAGCCGTGCGTCTCAGGCTTCTTCTTCACGCCGCCCCGGCCTGCGTCTCATTGATGGCCTTGAGGAAGGGGGCCGTCTTGCCCAGCGCCTCCCCGGTCTGCTGCGCCTGATCGAGCGCGAGTTGCTGCTGCTGTTGCTCGACGCGCCCCTGCTTGCGGGCGTTCACTTCATCGTCCGAGCGCGTCCAACTGGCCGGGACGCCCCGAATGGCGAAGATGCCGTTCACCGCTTTGCTTGCGTCCAGCCGGTCCTCGAACTCCTGCAGCACCCCCTGGCTCGCTTGCATGGCCGGGGCCAGATCCGCCAGCGCCAGGCCCAAGGCTTCGGCATCCCCTGACCGCTGGGCCTTCGCGAGTGGGTTCTGAAACTCCACGTCAATGATCCCGTCCGTGTCCTGCACCTGCGGCGGGGGCGGGCTGAAGGCGCCGGCCTCCAGCATCGTGTCGAACTCCAGGTCCCAAATCTGCCGCAGGTATTCCTTCTCGGCGCGGCCGTAGACCGGGCCGATCAGGCGGAACAGGAGCTCGATCTTTTTGGCGAACTCAAACGCCGTCATCTCCGACTTGCTGACTTCCAGCAAGGCGAGAATCTGATCCACGAAGAACAACTGCCGGATGGACTTGCGGAGGTTTTCTTCGTTCAGGTTGTTCACCTGCGGGTTGCTGCCCGTCTCCCACGGCATGAGCGCATCGCGGATGGACTGCCCGTGCGTGTTGACGGAGGTGGGACCGGCCGGCACCAGTTTGAGCGTCCCGATCACGGCGTCATGGCGCATGAGGACCGGGGGCCGAATCTTGAGCGCCCAATCCTCGAAGCTCATGCGCTTGGCGGTGTTCAGGGTCCAGGTGTCGGGGAAGGCCAGGTCGCCCCGCCCGCGCCCGAACACTTCGCCGGGGGTCCGGTGATAGCGCGGGACGGCGGCGGGAAACTTCCGGTAGCCCGACTCGCGCAGCACGTCGCCACCGTCTTGCTCCACCCACACGGAGGCCCACGGCATCCCCAGCGCCCCGCCCCCGGCCCGCTGTTGCGCGAAGCTGCGCGGGCGGATGGTGTGGATGATCTTGAACGGTTCCTGGGGCTTGCCCTCCTGCAAGGCCCGCTTCATCTTCTCCGGTAGCTTGTTCTCCCCGAAGCGGTCCTTGGCCATCTGCGCGGTCACTTTCATCTCGAAGCCCGCCGCATGGACGATGCCATCCGGCCCGTCCTCGATCACGAACCGCCCGGTCTTGATCGCCCGCCAGGCCATCCCGCGAAACCCCTGCTCGCGGATGTTCACGCTGGGGGGCCGCTCCTCCCCGAACAGAAAGCCCGTACCGAACCCGCCCCAATCCACCAGCGACTCCGGGCCTTCCGCGTAGAACAAGGAGTTGGAGAAGTCGCGCAGCATCCGGTCGCGGGACTCCTCCAGCCATTCCTTGACTTCATCGTCGTCCGCGACGGTCGGGTCCTGCATCCGCATCGTCCCCCACTGCTGCGCGGGGTTGATGAGGTGGCCGGCGACGAACATGGCCATGAGCTCCGCCGCCATCATGGTCGTGGAGTCCGTGACCTCGCGCACCTGGGAAATGCCAATGGCCCGCTCCGAGATGATGCCGACGCGGGAGGGCGCGATGTAGGGCGCCATCCGTTCCCAGCGCGTGTCGAAGTTGCTGCGCTGCTCCTTGTGCCGCTTGTACCAGCGGACTTCAGCTTTGCCGTCGACGGGCACGACTCATCTCCTCCTGTTCCTTGCGCTGCGGCTTGACTTCCCGCGTGCGGATGAGCACCTTGCTCGCGCTCACCCGCGCCCCGCGCTGCCGTCTGAGCAT
>JBFKNO010000170.1:0-6386 GCA_041629275.1 Nitrospiraceae bacterium | reverse complement strand
TACTACCTCGTGCACAGCATGGGCTCGGCCGGGGGCTTCGAGGACAAGGACCGCGAGGGCGCCCGGAATTTCGGGGCTGCCGCGCGAGCCGCCGGAGTCCGGCGCATCATCTACCTGGGCGGCCTGGGCGAGTCCAACGAAAACCTGTCTCCGCACCTGCGCAGCCGCCAGGAGGTGGGCGCGGTGCTGCGCGAATCGGGCGTCGAGGTGATCGAGTTTCGAGCGTCGATCGTCATCGGATCCGGCAGCCTGTCCTTCGAGATGGTCCGCGCCTTGGTCGAGCGGCTACCCGTGATGATCACGCCCCGCTGGGTCACCGTCCCGGCGCAACCCATCGGGATCGAAGACCTCCTGGCCTATCTGCTCGCCGGGCTGGATCACCCTGCGGACGGCAGCCGCATTTACGAGATTGGCGGCGCCGATCAAGTCTCCTACGGCGAGCTGATGAGGGAGTACGCGCGGCAACGCGGCCTCCGGCGGTTGATGATCCCGGTGCCCGTGCTCAGTCCGCGCCTCTCCAGCCTCTGGCTCGGATTGGTGACTCCGCTCTATGCCCGTGTCGGGCGAAAGCTCATCGACAGCATCCGCTACCCGACCGTGGTGCGCGACGACGCCGCGCAGCGAGAATTTTCGATCAAGCCGCAGGGCGTCAAGGAGGCCATGGCACAAGCCATCAGGAACGAGGAGCAGGAGTTCGCCGCCACCCGTTGGTCCGATGCGCTCTCTGCGGGCGGCGAGCGCCGTGACTGGGGCGGCGTCCGGTTCGGCACCCGGCTGGTGGACTCCCGGACCGTGAAGGTGCGTGTCCCGTCCGGGACCGCTTTCGAGCCGATCGCGCGCATCGGCGGGCGAACGGGCTGGTATTTCGCGACCTGGCTCTGGCGCGTACGCGGATTTTTGGATCTCCTCGTCGGGGGCGTTGGGCTGCGACGGGGCCGTCGCGATCCCGCTCAGCTTCGTGTGGGCGACACGGTCGATTGGTGGCGGGTGGAGGCCGTGGAGCCGGGCCGTCGCCTGCGCCTCTTTGCCGAAATGAAACTCCCCGGCCGCGCGTGGCTCGAGTTCGAGGTCGAGCCCGACGGCGAGGGCTCCACGATCAGGCAGACGGCGATCTTCGACCCGGTCGGCCTTGCCGGCCTCGCCTACTGGTACGTGACCTACCCGCTGCATCAGCTCGTCTTCTCTGGCATGCTGACGAGGATCGCGGCGGCGGCGAACGCGTCGTCATGAAGCCGGATCCCGTCCGGAGCCAGGAAGCTCAAGAGGAAGGTGGCCATGGATGATGAACCCGTGCTGGGCGGGGCCCAGGATCCTGAGCCGTCCGGCGTCGCCTCTGCGGCCCTGCGACTGCGCATTCACGCGCTCGTCGAGAACCAGCCGTTCGCGGTGCTCTGCACGGGGGGCGACCCTCAGCCCTATGGCTCGCTCATCGCCTTTGCGATCACGGACGATCTGCGCTGGGCGACCTTTGCCACCCCCGTGACGACACGAAAATTTCAGCTTCTGTCGCGCAGTGACCGGGTCGCCCTGCTGATCGACAATCGGTGCCGGCACCAGGAGAACATGATGGAGGTCGAGGCCCTCACCGTGACCGGTCGCGCCAGGCAGGTCTCGGAGCGTCGTGACCTCGATCGCTGGTCCGCGCTCCTCGTCGGGCGGCACGGGTATCTCAAGACCTTCGTGCGTGCGCCGTCCGTCGCGTTGTTTGCCGTCGAGATCGTCCGCTATTTCCACGTGGTCAGGTTTCAGGAGGTCCAGCAGTGGGCACCGGCGGCGGAGCCTGGATCATCCCGTTGAACGAAGCGGTCGATGTGCCGGTCACGATGGTGGGCGGCAAAGCGGCCGTCCTCGGGCGTTTGGCTGGTGCGGGTCTGCCAGTGGCGCGCGGCGTCTGCCTGACGGTGCTGGCCTATGAGTCGTTTATCACCGAAGGCGGGCTCGCGGATGTCATCCGTATGGAGCTCGGGCGCAAGTCCTTGGACAGCATGCGCTGGGAGGAGCTGTGGGACGCCGCACTCCGGATCCGGTCCGCCTTTCTGACCGCGCCGATTCCCGACCGCCTGGCGGGCGCGATTCGAGAATCGCTGGGGCGGTTCGATGGCCGTCGTCCCCTCGCGGTCCGGTCCTCCGCTCCGGGAGAAGATTCGGCCTCGCGATCCTTCGCGGGGTTGCACGAGTCGGTCGTGGGGGTCGCCGGGGCGGACGAGGTGCTCACGGCCGTCCGTGTGGTCTGGGCCTCACTGTGGTCCGACGCCGCGCTGTTGTACCGAAAAGAGCTGAGCCTGGACCCCTCGTCGAGCCGCATGGCGGTGCTCATCCAGGAAATGGTGAGCGGCGAAGCCTCGGGCGTGGCCTTCGCGCGCGATCCTCGGGATCAGACGCTCGACCGTGAGATCATCGAGGCCGTACCGGGGCCCTGCGGGAATCTGGTCGACGGCCTCGTGGATCCCGACCGGTGGATTCTGCGACACTCTTCGGGTGAAGTCCTGACATGGAAAGGGGGAGAGCGCGAGAGCACGGACACGGCCCCGCCCTTGCTCGAAACACATGAGGTGAGCACGATTCACGGCACCCTCAACGTGGTCGAGCAGCTCCTCGGCTGGCCGCCCGACCTCGAATGGACAGACGGCCACGCCGCTCTGACCGTGCTCCAGGCGCGGCCCATCACGTCCGGTTCCGTGCGTGACGGCGAGGATGCCCGCACCTGGTACTTGACCTTGCGACCGACATTCGAGCGACTGCGTGCGCTCGCGACGCGTGTGGCCGATGTCCTGATTCCCGAGTTGTCCCGGGAGGCGGCGCGGCTCGCCGGGGACGAGCTCGAGGCGATGACGGATGATCAGCTCGCGCGGGCCATCGAGCATCGGCACGACGTCCTGCAACACTGGCGTGGGGTGTACCACGACGAGTTCATTCCATTCGCGCACGGGGTGCGGTACCTGGGTGCGTACTACAATGATGCGGTCAGGCCGGACGATCCCTACGAATTCCTGGGGCTGCTGCGGGGCGAGCGCTTTCTCGCCGCGCAGCGCAACGAGGAGGTGCACTCCCTGGCGAAGGAGCTCCGCGCGGAGCCGGGATTGCTCGCGGCATTGGAGCGGTGCGGGGCCGGCAGCGACGGCGTCGGACCCACGCAGTGGCGCGCCTGGCGCGAAACAGTCGGCGCCTGCCCGGGTGGCCCGGGGTTTGTCGATCGCCTCGAGCAGATTGCGCGAGCGCACTTCGACACCGCCTTCGGCGATGCGCGGCTGGCGGACCGGCCCGATCTCCTCGTCTCGCTCGTCACCCGGCTCGCCCGTGCGTCGGATGGGGTCTCTCGGACTGCACCGGTCGAGACGCAAGCCCTCGAGGAGCGTCTCTATGCCGGCGTGGGCCCCGCCCGGCGGAAGGAGGCGTCCGACGTGCTGGCCATCGGACGGCTGAGCTGGCGTCTCCGAGACGACGACAACGTGCTGATGGGGCGTCTCGAAGGCCAGCTCCTGCTCGGCCTGGCGATCGGCGCCGCACGGTTGCGCGCGCGGGGCCGACTGGAGGGGGACGGTCCCGGGGAGGCGCAGGCGGGGCAGGTAGCGGAGGCCTTGCGTGGCCATTCCACCGATCCGGTCATGCTTGGACCTCGTGCCTCGGCGGAGGCCCCCGGGGCGGGCGCGGCGTCCGCAGCGCCGAGGCAGCTCATCGGGCAGCCCGCGTCTCCCGGCCTCGCCACCGGCCCGGCGCGGATCGTGCGCACGGCCGAGGACCTGGGCCGCTTCCACGCCGGCGACGTGCTGGTCTGCGACGCGATCCAGCCCACGATGACGCAGGTCGTGCCCCTCGCCGCGGCGATCGTCGAGCGTCGGGGCGGCATGCTCATCCACGGGGCCATCATCGCGCGCGAGCTGGGGATCCCTTGCGTCAACGGCGTCGCGCGCGTGACCGATCTCGTCACGGACGGCGAGGCGCTCACCGTGGACGGCCACCTCGGCATCGTGTCGGTCGGTGCGCCGGAGTTCGACCTGGAGACCGCCGGCCCGACGAGGGCGGTCGCGACCTCGTAGGGAGCCGTTCATGCACGCGTCGCGCGCTTCCCTGAATCTCATCCGCCTGATCGCCGTCCTGAGCGTGCTCGTCCTGGTGCCATGCTCGGACGGTCACGCGAGGAGTGCTATGCCGGAACCCGAGCGATTGGCCCCCTGCCCCGACTCCCCCAACTGCGTGTCCTCCCTGAGTGGAGATGCGGACCATCGTATCGAGCCGCTCCGCTATGCGTCCTCCGCGGAGGCGGCGAGGGAACGCTTGCTCGGTGTCCTGCGCAATCTGCCGCGCGTCCGGATCGTGACGAGCGAGCCGACCTACATCCACGCGGAATTCACCTCCGCGGTGTTTCGCTTCGTCGACGACGTGGAATTCAGGTTTGGCGACCAGGACAAGGTCATTCAGGTCAGGTCTGCGTCCCGCGTCGGCTATTACGATTTCGGGGCCAATCGGAGGCGGGTGGAGGAGATTCGCAGGCTTTTTGGGCCGGGCGACGACGAGGGTTGAAGGCAGTGGCCCGAGGCCTCCTGTGCTCGCGCAGCGCGCACTCAAGATCAACTGAGAAATTGCGGATGGAGTGCTCGCTGGACGCGCGCACCTGGAGCCCTCGGGCCGCTGCATTCATCCAGACACCAGAATGCTACCTGAACACCATGGGGTTCAGGCCTCAAAGTCAGAACGCATGCAGCTATTAAAGGGAAGTGACCCAGGCAGCGAATATAAAGGAGGTGGTGCCGAAGGCGGGATTTGAACCCGCACGGGTTGCCCCACACGCCCCTCAAACGTGCGTGTCTGCCAATTCCACCACTTCGGCGCCGCTGACATTATAGGTGCGGCCCAAAATGCTTGTCAACGAACGGGCCCGTCTGTAAAATCTCGCAGTCTTCAGGCTGTCGACACCGTCGCAGTCAGTGGTATGGTGTGGTTCGTGCCGAGGGCAAGAGGCCATGGGATTGGTTGGGGTTGGCATGTTCGAGCGAGATTCTCCAAGAACAATCCGCCACGAAGCTGCGCCGCAGGTCGGGGCCTTCTTCGATGTCGACAACACCCTGCACCCGGGGCCGTCGATCGAGGAGCGTTTCTACTTTCACCTGTGGTCCAAGGGGCTGGTCGGGTATCGCGAGTTCTTTCAGAGCCTGCTGTTCATGTTTCGGCATTTCCCCCCGCTCACTCGACAGCCGCTCCGTGAGCACAAGCTGTACCTGAACGGGAAGCAGCCGTCGGTCATCCAACCGCTTGCCAGGGCCTTCGTCGAGGAGGTGATCCTTCCTCGTATCTCCCCCGAAGCGATCAAGGTCCTCGAAGGCCACCGCAGCCTGGGACACAGGCTGGTGCTCGTGACCGCCTCCCTCGACTTCCTGGTGACGCCGCTGGCCGAGTGGCTCCGCGTGGATGCCCTGCTCGCGGCCCGACCGGAGAAGCGTGAGGATGGCTTCACCGGACGCCTCCTCCCTCCGTTTCCCTACGGAGAGGGCAAGCGGACGCTCGTCGAGCTCCACGCCCGCGAGCACGACCTTGATCTCAGCCGGTCATACTTTTATGGTGATAGTCCCGGTGACCGCCATGTCCTCGGCGCCGTCGGGCATCCTCACGTCGTCAACCCGATCCGGGGAATGGCGCGGATCGCCCGGCAGCAGGGCTGGCCGATCGTCAAATGGACGTAGAAAGTCCGCGTTTCTTCTATGCGTGTGACCGAGATCTTTCACAGCATCCAGGGCGAGTCGAGCTTCGCCGGTCGGCCCTGCGTCTTCGTGCGCCTGACGGGCTGTCCGTTGCGGTGCTCCTGGTGTGACAGCGAATACACCTTTCACGGCGGGACGGACATGGCGCTCGAGGAGATCCTCGCTCAGGTGCGGGGGTACGGCTGCCCGCTCGTCGAGGTGACCGGCGGGGAGCCCCTGCACCAGCCGGAGGCCTTCACGCTGGTCAGCCGTCTCTGTCAAGAAGGCTACGAGGTCTTGATCGAGACCAGCGGCGCGATGGACATTGCCGGTGTCGATCCCCGCGCGCACATCATCATGGACGTGAAGTGTCCGGGCAGCGGCATGGCCGATCGGATGCGCTGGGAGAACGTGCCCATCCTGGCGACAAAGGATGAGGCGAAGTTCGTGATCAAGGATCGTGCGGACTATGAGTGGGCCCGTGACTTCGTCGGGCGACACGATCTGACCCGGCGCTGCACCGTGCTCTTCGGCCCGGTGTTCGGCGAGCTCGATCTTGGGCAACTAGCGGAGTGGATTCTCGCCGATCGCCTGTCGGTCAGGTTCCAAATGCAGCTGCACAAGCATATTTGGGATCCTCATATGCGCGGAGTCTGAGGGCTAAAGGCAAAAGGAAAAATTAAAAAGGAAAAAAAGAGATTGGAATTCGAT
>JBFKNO010000169.1:0-6396 GCA_041629275.1 Nitrospiraceae bacterium | reverse complement strand
GAGCGCCAGCGCCCAAGCCGGGGCCAGCTCCGCGAGCAGCGCCAGCAGGGCGACCGAGTCCGGCCCGCCGGACACGGCCACGAGAATCCGGTCTCCGGGCCCGATCAGTCGTCGCGACTTTGCGAAGGCCGCGAATCGCCGCGGCAGCAGGCGGCCCGCGTCGGGCTGTCGATTGAGGCGCCTCATGGGAGGATGGACCTCGAGCCGCATTATAATACCTTCGGGATACTGTGGGAGAAGGGTTTCAGCTTCTCCCGTGCCTGGCGCACGTCCAGCTCGATGCGCGCCGCCAGCGCGTCCGCGCTGTCGAACTGCTCGTCGCCCCGCAGCCGCTCCACGAACTGGACCTGAATCTCCTGGCCGTAGAGCTCGATCTGCTTGTCGAGCACGTAGACCTCCAGCAGCCGCTCGCCCGTGCCGAACGTCGGACGGGTCCCGATGTAGGCAACCGCATCGAGCCCCCGTTCCTTCCAGAGCAGGGCGGCCGCGTAGACGCCGTCGGCCGGGATCACGCGCTTGCCGGGCAGGCGGAGATTGGCGGTCGGCCATCCGAGCTGCCGCCCGCGACGCTCGCCGGAGATGACCGGACCGCCCAGGGCGTAGGGACGCCCGAGAAATCTTGCCGCCGTCTGCACGTCACCCGATTGAATCAATTGTCGGATGCGTGTCGAGCTGACCACCTGGCCGTCCACGAGCACGGGACGGACCGGGTGGACCGTGAATCCCGCCTGCGGCGCCAGACGCTGGAGATCGGCCATGCGTCCCGCCCGGTTCTTGCCGAACGCAAAATGCTCCCCGACGAAGAGATCGCGGACGCCGATCCCGTCCCTCAGAATGCGGCCCACGAACTCATCGGGCGAGTAGGAAGCCAGCTCCGTGTTGAATTCCAGAAACAGGGCTTCCTCGATCCCAATGGCCTCGAACCGCGCCAGCTTGTCCTCCATCGTGCCGAGCAACCGGAGGTCCACCTGCGGCGCGAGCACGGTAACCGGATGCGGATCGAGGGTCAGCACCATCGGTGTGCCGCTCTTGGCCGCGGCGGTCTCGACGACTTGGCGCAGCAAGGCCGTGTGGCCGAGGTGCTGCCCGTCGAAGTTGCCGATGGTGAGGACCGGATGCGGAACGGATTGGTGGCGAGCGAGGCCGCGGGTAACCTTCATGCGCATGAATCACTGAGGATCCGAGCAGCCTCTTTTGCAAAATATGTGAGAATGAGATCGGCTCCGGCCCGTTTGATCGAGAGCAGCGACTCCATCATGGCGCGGGGCTCGTCGAGCCAGCCGCGCTGGGCGGCTGATTTGATCATACTGTATTCGCCGCTGACCTGGTAGGCGGCGAGAGGCGCCATGAAACGCGCGCGGGCGGCCGCGATGATGTCCAGGCACGGCAGGGCGGGCTTGACCATCACGATGTCCGCCCCTTCCTCGAGGTCCAGCTCCATCTCACGCAGGGCTTCCCGCGCGTTCGCGGGATCCATTTGATAGGACTGGCGGTCCCCGAACTTCGGGCTGGAATCCGCGGCCTCCCGAAAGGGGGCGTAGAAGCAGGAGGCGTACTTGGCGGCATAGGCCATGATCGGAGTCTCGGTGAAGCCGTGCTGGTCGAGCTCTTGGCGGATCGCCGCGACCCGGCCGTCCATCATGTCCGAGGGCGCGACCATGTCCGCCCCGGCCTCGGCATGGGTGCGGGCCATGGCGCGCAGGCAGTCCAGCGTCGCGTCGTTGAGGATACGACCGTTCTCGACGAGGCCGCAATGACCGTGGGTCGTGAACTCGTCGATGCAGACATCCGTGACGACGGCCAGGCCGGAAACCTGATCCTTGATGGCCCGCACGGCCTGCTGGACGATCCCGTTTGGATCGTAGGCCCCGCTGCCCCGCTCGTCCTTGGTCTCCGGAATGCCGAACAGGATGACGGCGGGGATGCCGCGTTCCTTCACCTCGGCCGCTTCCTTGATCAGGAGGTCCACGGACAGGCGAAACTGGCCCGGCATCGACTCGATCGGGTCACGGCGGTCGCGACCGACGGTGACGAAGAAGGGCTGGATCAGGTTCGCCGGCGCGAGGCGGGTCTCCCGCACCATGCGGCGCAGCGGTTCGGACTGACGCAGCCGTCGGAGGCGGGTGACGGGAAAGGCCATCAGGTATCCTTCATTTCCGCGGCAGGTTCGTCAGAAAGACCACGAGATCGCGCACGGAGATCATGCCCACGAGCTTGTTGTCCCGGGTCACGCCCAGGTGGCGCAGGTGCTCTCGTGCCATGAGATCGTTGGCGTCCAGCAGGGTCTTGTTCTCGTCGATCGTTTTGATGGGCGCGGACATGAGTTGCTCGACGGGGGTCTTGGACGCCTCGGCGCCGACGGCCACGAGGCGGCGCACCATGTCCGTGTCGGTGATGATGCCGACGACCTCCTTGTTCCTCGTCACGAGCAAGCTCCCGATATCGTGATCGCGCATCGTCGCCGCCGCGGTGCGCGCATCCGTATCCCGATCGACGGTGATGAACTTCTCCGCCGACACCATGAAAGACTTCACTGGAACCATGGCTCTCTCCTTCCCTCGATGATCAGTTCGACATGAACGGTCTATCGTATTCCCTTGTCGTGGCACTACCTTATGGTGCCGCAGAGGGCAGCATGAGATGCTGCAGCTACAAGCGGGCGGGCGAGGTCACCAGCCAACACGGTGTAGCCGCGCCATCTTATGGCGCCCTTCCGGGGGCAGCTACAATCCGGCACGCATGATCAAACCGTAAGACGATGTAGCTGCGCCATCTCATGGCGCCTTTCCCATCGACAGCATCAGATGTTGCGGCTATCTCTCAGCAGCAGCGCCCCGCCCCTCGGTGAAATACCGGACGATCGCGTCCACCAGCGAAGGAACCGTGTTCTCTTCGGCCGTGATGGTCACCCGCAGGCCGAGATCACGGGCGGTCTTGGCGGTAATCGGCCCGATGCAGGCGATGAGGCAGCCGTCCATCAGCTTGCGCATCTCGTCCGGATGGTCGAAGGCGGAGCAGAAATTCCTGACGGTCGACGAGCTGGTGAAGGTCGCGACCGCGATCTCGCCGTGCTGCAGCCATTCCTTGATCAGTTCCCGGTCGACCGGCGGAAGGACGGTGCGATAGGCCGTCACCACGTCCACCTGGGCGCCCGAGGCCGTCAGCTCCTGGGGCAGCAGCTCGCGGGCGACCTCGGCCCGGGGACTGAGGATCCGCTGGCCGGCGACGCCGGCGGCCGACAGGGCGGCAATGACGCCTTCGGCTTGGTACTCTTCCGGAATCACGTCCGCGGAGAGCCCGAACTGCGCGAGGGCCTCTGCCGTCCGCGGGCCGATACAGCAGATCCGCAGGCCCGCCAGGGCGCGCGCATCCCGCCCGAGGCCCCGGAGCCGATCCATGAAGGGGCGGACGCCATTCACGCTCGTGAACACGAGCCACTGGTACCGGGAGAGCTGCGCGAGGGCCTCGTCCAGCCCGGACCAGTCCGCCGGCGGGACGATCTGAATGGTCGGCATCTCGACCGGCTCGCCTCCCTGTGCGGCGATGAGAGCGGACAACTCGGGCGCCTGCTCCTGGGCGCGCGTGACGAGGATCCGCTTGCCGAACAGCGGTCGCGTCTCGAACCAGTTCAGCCGATCCCGGAGCCGGACGACCTCGCCGATCACGACGAGCGTGGGCGGCTCCAGACGGGCCGCCTCCGCCTTGCCGACGATGTCCTGCAGGGAGCCGATGACCGTGCGCTGAACCGTCTTGGTTCCCCAGCGGATCAGCGCCACCGGCGTGTCCTGCGGCTTGCCCTCCTCGATGAGCCTGGAGACGATCATGGGCAAGTTCTTCATGCCCATGAGGAAGACCAGCGTGCCGTCGGCCGTGGCCAGGCGCGGCCACTCCACGGCGGCCGAGTCCTTGGTGGGATCCTCGTGGCCGGTGACGAATGTGACCGTGGACGCTAGCGTGCGATGCGTGACGGGGATGCCCGCGTAGGCCGGGACCGCGATGGCGCTGGTGACTCCGGGGACGACTTCGAAAGGGACGCCGGCCTCCGCGACGGCCTCCGCTTCCTCGCCGCCCCGTCCGAAGACGAACGGATCCCCCCCCTTCAGCCTGACGACGGTCTTGCCCGTACGGGCGTGCTCGATCATCAATCGATTGACCTCGGCCTGATCCTGGTAGCCGCCCCGGCCGCGCCGGCCGACGTAGATGCGCTCGGCGGAGGCAGGAGCATATCGTAAAAGGGCCGGGTTGGCCAGGTAGTCATACAGGACCACGTCGGCTTCGGCAAGGCATTCCTTGCCGCGGAGGGTGAGGAGCTTCGGGTCTCCCGGTCCCGCGCCCACGAGATAGACTCGTCCGGTTCGTTTGGACGGCGCCGTCATGCTGCCCCGTAGATCTCCTCGAGCACGCGGTCCCCGCCCTGCCCGAGCAGGCGCTCGGCGAGCGCCCGACCCAGCGCCGACGCGTCCTCAAGACCGCCTTCCACCCGGTCCCGGATGAGTCGGCGCCCGTCCACCGTGGCCACGAGCCCCTCCAGGCTGAGGCGCCCGTCCTGCACCCGGGCGTGCGCGCCGATCGGCACCTGGCAGCCGCCCTGTAACCGGTCGAGGAGCGCGCGCTCGGCCGTCACGGCGATCCGTGTCGTCGGGTGATCCAGCGGACCGAGCAGGCCGCGCAGAAAGGTATCGTCGGTCCGTCCCTCCAGCCCGAGGGCGCCCTGACCGATCGCCGGCAAGCTGATCTCTGGCTCGAGGTATTCCGTCACGCGATCCAGCCAGCCCATGCGCCGCAGGCCGGCGGCGGCCAGCACGATCGCGTCGTACTGTCCCTCGCGGACTTTCTTGAGTCGCGTATCCAGGTTGCCTCTGAGCATGGCAATCGTGAGATCCGGCCGGTGGTGGAGGAGCTGGGCCTGGCGGCGCAAGCTGCTCGTCCCGATCCGCGAACCCCTGGGCAGTTGGGAGAAGGACTGCCCTCCGTGGCTGACCAGGGCATCGCGCGGATCTTCCCGTGAAGGCACGCATAGGATCCCGAGACCGTCCGGAAGCGCCGTCGGGACATCCTTCATGCTATGGACGGCGAGGTCGATCTCGCGCCGGAGGAGCGCCTCCTCGATTTCCTTGACGAAGAGCCCCTTGCCCCCGATCTTCGCCAGCGGCACGTCGAGGATCTTGTCGCCGGACGTTTTGATCCGCTTCAACGTGACCGTGAGGTCGGGAGCCAGCTCCCGCAGGCGTGACTGCACCCATTCCGCCTGCCAGATGGCCAGCCGGCTCCCTCTTGTCCCGATCACCAAGGATGCGCGTTCCGGGTCCCCTCCTTTCACCGAAAACGTCTTACCTCCTGTGCTCAGTCCCTCTTCGGGACCCGCTGCTCCTCTTGTGGGGCGGGATCGTCCTGTTTTTCGGGTTTGGCGCCGGTCCCGTCTTGCCCGGCCGCGGTGTCGCCGCCGCTCCCCTCCACGCTGTAGAACCGCCGGGCGGCCTCGATGAACAGGGAGCCGATATGGGAGTCGGCCTCGGCCTTCAGCGTCGTCAACGCGCCGTGCAACATCTTGTTGACGATGCCCGATGCCATGCTCTCGACCACGGCGCGCTGGTCGTCCGACAGTCCGCTGAGTCGTCCCAACGCCTTGTCCACCTCCAGCCGTTTGATGCGGTCGGCCCGATCCTTGACCGCCACGATCGTGGGCGTCACCTCGAGACTCTTGAGCCACTGCCGGATGACCCCGACCTCCTGCTCCACCAGGTGCTCCGCCTTCACCGCCTCCTTACGCCGCTCCTCCTTGTTCTGCTCGACGCGGTTCTCCAGATCATCGATGTCGAAGAGGAAGGCGTTGTCGATGTATTTGACATCCGGATCGATGTTCCGCGGCACGGAGATGTCGATCAGGAAGATCGGACGATTCATCCGCTGGCGCACCGCCCGCTGCACGTCCTCGGGATGGATGAGATAGTGTGACGCCCCGGTCGAGCACAGGACGACATCGGCCCCGACCATCTCGTGCCGGAAGTCGTCGAAGGGCACGGCCTGCCCTTGAAAGCACTGCGCCAGCTCGCGCGCATGCAGCGGATCCCGTGTCGTGATCTTCACCTGCTTGACCCCGTTGCTCACGAAGTGCCGGGCGGCCAGCTTGGCCATCTCCCCGGCGCCCACCAGCAGCACGGTTTGCTCGCTCAGGTTGCTGAAGATCTTGCGTGCCAGCTCGACCGCCGCGTAGCTGACGGAGACGGCCATCTCCGCAATTCTGGTCTCGGTCCGCACCCGCTTGGCGACCGAAATGGCCTTTTTGACGATCTTGTTCAAGATCACGTCGCTGGTCTTGTGCGCCAGGGCCACCTCGAACGCGTCCTTCAATTGCCCCAGGATCTGCGGCTCCCCCACGATCATGGAGTCCAGACT
>JBFKNO010000168.1:0-6403 GCA_041629275.1 Nitrospiraceae bacterium | reverse complement strand
TCCGACCCCAACTCCAACCCCTGCTGAACCGACTGACTGGCCCTTTGTCGGCAGCAATCCGATTTCAGAAGGAGAAGTCGTTTCCCAAATCTCCCTGACCAGACTCCCCGGGTTGCATGTGGCGTACGCCGAAAAACAAACGGACTCCCGGGTGGTCGTCAAAGGCTTTTCCCCGTCTGCGAACGCCTGGACGGCAAAGCCGGAGATAGGGGTGCGGGGGCTGTCCCTGGATTTCGGCTATATGGGGGACATCACCATCGCGGTGGCGGATCTCGACAACAACGGGATGGCGACCGTCTACAAATATAACTATCAAACCCAGCAGTGGGCGAGGATCGGCCAGTCAGGCATCTCGCCGGGCTACGTGCCAGAGATCGACCTCGTCCAGCATTCCAGTGACACGCTCCGGCATGCCGTGATTGTTAACAGCATGGTCTTAGGGCAGGGCGGCACCACGTATCCTTATGCGTTCACTTACCGGCAATCCACAAATTGGACCGACGTCGGCGGGAACCTGCAGCAGCTGGGTGATACCTACCCGTATTCATTCGCAGGGTCCATTGGGAGTAGCAGGTTGCATATCGGGTTTGGGGACGCCACCGACGGCCCGAACCGCGGCGCGTTGACGATGTTAAGTGGGTATTTTCCAAGCGCCACGGTTGGTGGGTGGGACGTCGAAAGGAAGATTTCCCAGGGAGGCGCGGGTTCCATCAGCATGCGAAGCAATTATGTCGCCTATCGCGATCAAGGTCTGGGTGGGAAGATCGTGGTCAGAGAATACGCCGGATCTGGCAATACGCCGGGCGACTGGGTCGTCCTCGGGCAAGAGGGGTTCTCGGAGGGCGGCGCAAACCATATCGCAATCACCCTCGGCATCGACAAGTCCGGAGGCGGATCCACGCATCCGACCCGTCCGTATGTCGTCTTTTCTGATGAAGCCAAAGGAGGTCGCTCGACTGTCATGAAATGGAACGGAAGTCAATGGATCACGATCGGAACCCCGGGCTTCTCGGCCGGCGAGGCCCAAAACCATGCCATCACTTTCAATAACGATCAGCAGACCATTTACGTTGCGTACAAAGATATGGATCGAGGCGGCAAGCTGGTAGTCAAGCAGCACGCTAACGAGTAACTAGCGGGACTCGTCCCTGTCCCCTGGCTCTCTGCCTGGGCCAAAACCGTCTTGGAGAGGAGGAGGTCGGGTCTCGACTTTGACATCTGCACGCAGCAGCAAGATAAAAAATGGGGACATTCCTAATTTCGTGACGGCGGGGGAGGGACGGCGCGCGTGCGCTGGGCCCCAGAGTATCAGTCCAGCCAGGCGTGCTGTTGAGGAGATCCTAGATCGGGTTATTAATATATCGGGCTAATTAGAGTTTTTGAACACGTCTGCGAGCCGAGCCTGAGGCATTCCGTTTCGAACAAGAGATTTCGAGGTGATGCGATATTGGTCGATTCGTGCTAGGATAGCGGCATGAGTTCTGACCCATCCAAGTTGCTGGAAGAGGCGCTCAAGCTTCCACCGAATGCGCGGGCCGCGCTCGCAGGATCGCTCCTGGAAAGCCTCGACCAAGAGGTCGACGAGGATGCCGAGGCGGCCTGGGAGGCGGAGATCGCGCGTCGAGTGGAAGAGCTCGACTCCAAGTCCACGCGACCGATTCCCTGGTCGGAGGCCCGCCGTAAGATCTTCGAGCGGTAATGGCCGCTCGGCCGCTAGTTTTCCATCCTGACTCCATCGAAGAGGCCTTGGCTGCCCGCCAATGGTACGAAGCGCGCAGCCCTGCTGCACGTGATGCTTTCCTAGCAGAGCTCGAGCACGCCTTCGAGCAGATCGTAGAGGCCCCAGAACGCTGGCCATCCCACAGTCACGGAACCAGACGCTTTCTTCTCCGGAGATTCCCCTTTTCCATTGTTTATCGCGAAAGCGCCGCAGACATCCAAATCATCGCGGTCGCTCACGGCAGGCGTAGACCAGCCTATTGGAAACAGCGGTAATCGGCAGAACCCATCGGCAACGGAGAGGCGAGGGAACTATCCCTCTGGGCTCAACAGCAGAGTCGTAGAGAGACGGCGCGGGACCGCTGGGCCAGCCGGCATGCCGCCGGTTTGTAACTTCCCTCCAACAAAGCCTCTGAAGCCGTTTCTCGCGCTGGGCAATCGCTTGCCTGGCAAGATCTTGATTTATAGTACCGCAAAGTATATAGACCTGGACGGTAAGGAAATCGGCCACTTTTTGCTCGAACCACGCGCGGTGATCTTGTTTGACCAATGGAGCGAACCCTCCGAGTCCTGAATGACCTCGAGCGAGACGGCGACCTCACCCGCTATGCGATTGGCGGGGCGATGGGAGCCACCTTTTACGTGGAGCCGCTCCTGACGTTCGATTTGGACGTCATCGTACTGTTACCCGGGACCCACGGTGGACTCTTGAGCCTGGCACCGCTCTACGAAGCGCTGCGGAGCAAAGGCTATGCGGAAGAGGGTGAATGCGTGATGATCGAAGGCGTGCCGGTTCAGTTTCTGCCCGCTTATAATGCCTTGCTTGAGGAAGCCCTGCGAGAGGCTCGTGATATGCTTTACGAGAGCACCCCAACTCGTGTCCTGCGCGTGGAACATCTGGTGGCCATTTGCCTGCAGACCGGCCGGGCCAAGGATCGCGAGCGGGTTCGTCTACTGCGCGACCAGGCGACCTTGGATCAGGAGTATCTTTCCGATCTCCTAAGGCGGCATGATTTAGGAGGGAAGTGGAAGGAATGGACGGTTTGAAGCCCGAGATCGACAAACTCTTCCGCGCCAAAGAACGACGCCGAGCCCGGCTCGCGACCTTGCCGTTCCATGAGAAGGTGCGGGCCGTCGTCAAAATGCAGGAGATGGTGGCCCCCGTGTTGCGAATGCGGGGGAAGCAGGTACGTGTCTGGAAGTTGCGGCCGGTCGGCAACATCAAGGGATAGCGCCGCTGGTCCTGTCGCCGAGCAGCCCAGCCGTGCTCGTTTCACTCATCCCCATGGCACATCGGCGCGGCGCCCCGTCATGGGCCGGGTCAAAGCGGGCCGGCCGTCCCCCCGCGGTGAGCCATGCTCCGAAGCGGCCGTCGAGATGACAGGGGAGAAATAAATGAAGATCCGCAGGAGATCAAACCGCATCTACGACACCACCCGGTTTGGACAACCGCAGATCCGCGTGTACCACAAGAAAGCCATCAAAAAACGGGGCCCTCGCTACCTCCTGAAATGTGGATGCTGCGGAGAGAAGATCGAGGTGTATTACGCTGGCGACGGCCTCGAGATCGGCGGGGTAAACGGCGCCCTCGAAGACTGGCGGGAGATCCTTCTGCCGCTGCTGAAGATCGATTCCACCCTTGGCACAAAAGCGGGAGAGAGGGCGAGGGCTCGAAACTGACACCGGACCGCGGCAGCAGGGGCAGGGGAGGGGCGGCACGGGACCGCTGGGCCGGACGGGGCTCTGACTATTGCTAACGAGCAAAGCCTCTGGTGGGATTCTCGAACTGATGGAGGTGCGGACGCGAGGCCTTCAGGAGCTTGATTTCTGTCATCGCGAAGTATTTGGAGCCAGATTTGGTGCTTCCTTGGAGTGAGACGGCCTGAAGGGGTCCGGGGTGATGCTCTTCTTGAAGAATTTTCTGTTTACAGTCTTGGTCCCCGGTACGGTCGCGGTCTATGTCCCCCTGAAAATCGCCTCAGCTGATCCTTCCCCGCTCAGCCCTGCTTCGACAGTCACCGGCCTCGTGGCGCTCATTCCGCTGGTTATGGGTGGATCCATGTACCTGTGGTGCCTGTGGGATTTCGCCACATTCGGGCGTGGCACTCCGGCGCCCATCGATGCACCCAAGCGACTTGTCGTGCGAGGGCTCTACCATTATGTCAGGAATCCAATGTATCTGGGTGTGCTGTTGGTCTTGCTTGGCTGGGCTCTCTACTTCGCGTCCACGACTCTGTTGCTCTACGCCGCATCAATCGGCCTGGCATTCCATCTCTTCACGGTTTTCTACGAGGAGACTACTCTCAGAAGGACATTCGGAGCTGACTACGAAAGATACGCTTCTCAAGTGAGCAGATGGGTACCGCGTCTTCAGCGGCGTCAGGCCGCCTAGCAGAGGAGGGGAGGGCGGGTCAGGCCTTGTATTTTAGATCCGACCGAGAGTAAATAGATGTCACTCTTGGCTCAATCGAGCACTGTGATTGTCACGGAAGGGTGGAAGCCTCGGTCTATCAGCAGATGGAAAACGAGGCTTCTTGTAGTCAGAGGGAACGAGCAGAGGGAAGCCTCTCACGCGTGGACGCGATATGCCCGTCATCATGTGCACGCGGAACCTCTGGAGAGTCATTGGGGGTTCTGGTGCGCTCGCCCCGCGCCACGCCGATGACCCACAGGACACGCGCCTGGGGGGCTGGTGTGCGAACGTAGCCTGCTTTCCCGAAGGTTGCTTTGTCGTCGCGCTCAACGAGGTCACGTACACGACGATCGTATTTCCGCTGCTCCCCCTGCCTGAATTCATCCTCCCCTTCAGCCTTGCTGTCGGCATCCAACTCTCTGAGGCGGGCATTCCGCCCGATATGATCCAGACAGAAGTCGAGCCTTTTCACAAGAACGTTCTCTTCCGCAAAAATTCCAACAGGAGCTTGCTCGGATCCCTCAACGACGTCTGTTTTCGTGTCGGGTGGATGCTTGAAGACGCCGGCCGCTCGGATCCTGGTACCGTGTTTGAGATCCAGCGTGACCTGAACGAGATGCCGCACGTCGACACGCATCCAGGCGGCCCCAACACGTCGCTTCGCCTCTTGTTTGCCGAAGCAGCGCGAGCATAATCACAAGGGTGAACGGGCCAGGGCTGGGATTTCACTTTTGAACGTAACCGCAGTAGCGGGCTCGGGGCGGCGCGGCACCGCTAAGCCGGCCGGCATGCTGCAGATCCGCGAGCTACATAGGCCCTAGCTATAATGAGCTAGAACGCACGGATACCTGCCAACGACCAAAGCCGCCGCGTCCACGAGCCCCAGCCGCCCCACCAGAAAATCCGAGAAGCTGTTACAGGCCTGATCTGGTCGTCCTCGGGATCGGGCTTTTCGAGAGTTAGACTTCCGCGGTCAGGGTGCGTACACTCCTCCTGCAGAGGCCGGAGGCATGAAGGGGGGCAAGATGGAGGTTTCTGCAGTCCGTGATTTCCTGCTGTGGTGTACCGTCATCAATTTGGGAATACTGCTGTATTGGTGGCTCATGTTTTCCTTTGCTCACGACTGGATACTCAGGTTTCATGGCAAATGGTTCAAATTGTCGGTCGAGCAGTTTGACGGCATCCACTATGCCGGTATGGCTATGTTCAAGATACTGATCTTTGTTTTTAACCTCGCTCCCCTTATCGCGCTAGTGATCGTAGGCTGAGCGTTGCACACTCCATCGCGAGGGGAGGACGCCAGGTCTGGTGGTTCGACGGCTGAGCGCCGTACCGGGGTCGGGCTCGGGGCTGGTCGGGACCACTGGGGCGGACGGCAGGCCGCTGCCAGGCAATCTTCAGCCTGCGAGTGTGCGGGAGGTGCCTTCGCGCTCTGAGCCTGGATTTACTGTGCTCTTCAGATTGGAGATCGTAGCTATTCTTTTTCGTCCGGCCCAAGCTTGTTGAGGTTCTTATCATACAGCGCCACCAGCAGTAGCTCGCCGCTCGCATCCACTCGAAACTGTCCATAGCGCGCCGGTTGATAATATTTGGCATGGCCTTCCTGGAAGAAAAAGCCGTTGGTTGCAAATTTCACCGCCCCGTTACGCACGCGGTATCGCATGAGAACTTCATCTTCAGACCGGGCCTTGCCGTTGTAAATACGCTCGAAAGATCCAATACTTCGCTGGTCCAGACTTACCACCACGTAACCGTCCAATGCATCGACGTCTTGGCTCCCACGCCGGCTGTCATCTTTCTCAGGCAAGGCATCTCGCACTTCATTGGCTAGACGGAAACGCAGCGCCATGTAGTCTCCCTGCATGAGCGACCGTGGGTCCACGGGCGCAAGATCGAGATAGACAATCCTGCCGTGCGCAAGCTGGTGTTCCTTGCCCGCGATGGACCAGTTGACTGCGGCCAGGATGAAAACCAGGGAGATCACAGCAACTGCCCTAGGCATGCTGCGCCTCCTGTCCTTCCGGCATGGCGTGCAGCATCACCCAGCGGGCAGAGAGCAGAGCGAGGCCGACGATGAGCAGAGTGAGAGACTTGGCAAGCAGAGTCGCGCCCAGCACATAGTAATAGTAGGAAATGTACGAAAGCAGCGACACGAGCCCCAAACCCAGGAGCACTCGATTGCTCCCCTCGAAACCCAACAATAGAATCATGACACCGATCGTAATCCCCTGGGCCTCAAGGGATACGGCGCACAGGAGCGCGGTACCGACC
>JBFKNO010000167.1:0-6405 GCA_041629275.1 Nitrospiraceae bacterium | reverse complement strand
GGAGAAACAGGGGCAGTCTCAAGCCGAGGAGCACTCTGATGGTAGACTTGCAGGACTACGTCGACAAAGCATTCCGGGATGAGCCGCTCTCGCGGGAGGAAGCCACGGCCGTGCTCACCACCCCGGACGAGCGACTGCTGGAGCTGCTGGCGGCCGCGTTCAAGGTCCGTGAGCGGCACTTCGGGCGGACGGTGCGCCTGCAAATGTTGCTGAACGCGAAGAGCGGGGCCTGTCAGGAGGACTGCCACTACTGCACGCAGTCTAGCATCTCGACCGCGGAGATCGACCGGTACGCCCTGGTCTCGAAGGAGCACATGCTCGAAGGCGCCAGGCGCGCCGCGCGGGCGAAAGCCCAGCGCTACTGCGTCGTCATCAGCGGCCGCAGCCCGCTCGAGCGCGAGGTGAAGGACATCGCGGAGGCCGTCCGAGCCGTCAAGCGGGAAATTCCGATCCAAATCTGCTGCTCGCTGGGCCTCCTTGACGAGGGGCAGGCCCGACAGCTCAAGGCCGCCGGAGTCGATCGGATCAACCACAATCTCAACACCAGCGAACGCTACCACGCGGACATCTGCACCACCCACACGTTCCGGGACCGCCTGAACACGATCCAGCACGCGAGAGCCGCCGGTCTGGAGATCTGCTCGGGCGGGATCATCGGAATGGGAGAGCGGGACGAAGACGTCGTGGACCTCGCGCTGGCCTTACGCGACGTGAAGCCCGACTCCATTCCGGTCAACATGCTGCACCCGGTTGCCGGCACCCCTTTGGAATCCTGTCACGAGCTGACACCGCAGCGTTGTCTCAAGGCCCTGTGCCTGTTCAGGTTCCTGCACCCGCGCACGGAAATCCGGGTCGCCGGCGGCCGCGAGTTCAATCTCCGCAGCCTTCAGCCGCTGGCCCTGTATCCCGCCGACTCTCTCTTCGTCGACGGCTATCTCACGACCCCCGGCGATCCCCCCCCCGCCGTCTGGAAGCTCATCGAGGATATGGGGTTCGAGATCGTCGTGGACTATCAACGGGAAGGTTCACCGGTGAGGAGTGAGGAGTCAGGAGTGAGGTGAAAAAGCGGGAATCCAGGGTTCTCCACTCCTCACTCCTCACTCCTCACTCCTCACTTTTCACTCATACCGTAGTCCCTCGGAAATGGGCTGCCGAGCCGCCCAGACTGCGGGAAGGTAGCCCGCCGCGACGGACGCGCCGAGCGCCACCGCCATGGCCTCCAGGACGAGCCGGGGCGAGAAGAGAAAGCGAATCGTCCAGCCGAACGACTGGCGATTGATGACCTCGATCAGCAGGATCGCCAGGAGCACGCCCGCCACCACCCCGAGCAGCCCGCCGATGAGCCCCAGGTAGGAGGTCTCCCACAGGACGAGCCGTTTGATCTGCGGGGCACTGGCCCCGATCGCGCGCATCGTGGCAATCTCGCGCTGCCGCTCGAGGACGGAGGTCAACACCGTGTTGGCGATGCCCAGCAGCGCGATCGTGACCGCGATCAACTCCAAGGCATAGGTGACCGTGAACGTGCGATCGAAGATCGCGAGAATCTCCTGCTTGATGTCGGCATTCCGCAGGATGGCCAGCTCACCCTGGCGGCCCACGCTGCGCTCGATGCCCCGGCGCACCGTCTCGAGGTCGGCCCCGGCCTGCAAGTAGACGGGGATGACTGAGGTCGATGGGTCGTCCCACACTCGCCGAAAGAGGGCATGATCCATGACAACCTTGCCCCCGTCCGTCGCGTAATCGTAGAAGACGCCCACGACCGGAAACGCGCGCGGGCCCTGGGGTGTACTCAGGGTCACCTCCTCCCCTACCGCGACCCCGGTGGTCCTCGCAAAGACTTCTGAGACCACCACTCCCCCGCGCGCGCGGGCCTGCCCGAGCACCCCTGCCGATTCACCTTCGACGAACAGATATCGGCTCCAGGTCGCGTGCACCTCGAGATCCCGTGCCACCAGCGACACCGGCCGACCGCCGACCTCGATCCGCATGTTCCGGTAGATGTCCACGGCGGCGACGCCGGGCACCCTTGCCACCGCCTCGGCCACCGACAGGGGGATCCGAGAGCCCTGGCCCGCCCCCTCATCGCCGACGGGCCAGGCCGCCGGGGCCAGGATCAGGTCCGCGATAATGGTCTCCTGGATCCAGTCGTCCACCGTTTGCCGGAAGCTCTGCACCATAATGCCCACCCCGACCATGATGGCCACGCCCACCATGAGCGCCGACACGGTGACCCCGTTGCGACCGGGGCTGCGCCCGATCTGATCCGCGGCCAGGCGTCCCAAGGCCGCGCTCATCATGCCCGGCGTCAGCCGGCCCCGTTCCAGCCCGGCGGAGGCGCCGAAGGCACGCAGAAGCAAGGGCGCCAGGAACGACAACCCCAGAAGGAGGCTCAAGGCGGACAGGTAGCCGAACAGCGGGAGGTCGCCGACCGGGCCCGGAAGCGCCAGCGCGAGCGCCAAGACGAGCATCACGCCTCCCGCGACGGCCAACCGCCCCGCCCGGTCCTCCTGGACTTCTTCGTACTGGCCCGGCGCCAAGGCCCGCGCCGGCTGGGTACGACTGGCCTCCAGGCTCGGAGCGAGCGCGCCGATGATCGACACACCCATGCCGAGCAGTCCGCTCTGAAGAAGCACGCTCTCGAGGTCGGCACCCATCGGCCCGGTACCGGGCGGGACTTGGGCGTAGAGCTCCGACACGCTCCGCTTCAACAGACCCACGATGCGGCTGGAGTACACGAGTCCGAGCCAGCCGCCGATCAGACCGCCGATGAGCCCCATGAGAGCGCCCTCGGCGATGAACAGCGTCATGACCCCGCCGCGCGGCATGCCGATCGCGCGGAAGACCCCGATCTCCCGGCGTCGTTGGACGACCGCGTAGGAAACGGTGTTGTAGACGAGTAGCAGGCCCACCAGGAGCCCGACGGCGCTGAGCGTCGTCAGGTTCAGTTGGAAGGCCCTGACCATCCGCTCCACCTGCCGGCTTCGCTGAGACGGACGCGCCACCGTCAGATTCGGAGGGAGCAGATCCCGCAGTTCCGCGGCCACCGCCTCGACCGATCGCCCCGCGCCGGTGACGACGTCGATCCGATCGAGCCGTCCCACGAGCCCGAACAGCTCCTGGGCCGCCGCGATGTCCATGACCGCCAGGTGCTCCCACGGCGACGACAGGTCCGTCGTCGCCGTGATCACGCCCTCGACCGTCACCTGGCGCCGGGCGGTTCCCACGAAGAGGTCCAGGTCACGCCCCGGCTCCAGCTCCCACTCCTGCGCGAGCCGCTTCCCGACGAAGACAGCGGTGGGGGCAAGCAGGCCGTCCAGGAACCGCTCCTCGTCGCCCGCGATCTCGACGCGAAACTCCTTGAACTCCGCCGCCTCGAGCAGGTCGAGCGCCAGAATCCGCACGGTCTTGTCGGCCTGCGGTCCAGAGGCCACCGTGCCGCCGATCGACATGACCGGCAGCGCCGCGGACACGTCCGGATGGTGCCGGACCGGCACGATCAGTCGCTCGTCAAACCCGAGGTCGCCGGCGGTGATCTGGAGCGTGGCCTGTCCGGCGACAGATGTGACGGCCTCCTCGAAAGATCGCAGCACCTCGACGTTGGCGGTTTGGATGGCGACGGAGACCGAGACGCCGAGGGCGATGCCGACCACGGTGATCGAGGTACGGATGGGTCGCTCGGTCAGGTGGCGTTGCGCAAGAATGCGTAGAGCTGTGGCAAACACGTGCTGTCACTGACAAGAAAGTGAATATAAAGAATCCCGTAGCCTTGTTTACAGAGCGGGTATGAGTTTGTTAGAGTATCGACCGAGGGATCGTCCGCAATGGCGAGAGCAAAGACAACACAGAAAAAGCGGCGCAAGGCCACAGGGGGCAAGGCCGCCAAGTTGGCCGGAGCTCTGACGCCCCGTCAGAAGGAGATTCTCCGGCTGGTCGCCCAGGGCCTGACGAATCGCGAGGTCGCCCACGCCCTGAGGATCAGCGTCCGTACCGTGGAGGTGCATCGCTTCAATCTGATGCGCCGATTGCGGGTCCGCAACGTCGCCCAACTGCTTCGCCAGGCTCTCCTCCTCCGCCTCCTCCCCAAGAACTTCATGTCCCGATAGATCCGCTAGCCCGGGTCAAAGCTCTTTCAGCTTGCCGACGCAGGCCGACGGCGAGGCATAGCCTTTCTTCTCCAGCACGCTCGCCAGCTCCCCCTCCAATCGGGCAAACACCGCCACCCCTTCCTCGACCAGTTGCGTGCCGACCTGGACCGCCGACGCGCCGCAGAGCAGGTGTTCGAAGACATCCGTCCCGTTTACGACGCCGCCGGTCCCGATGATCGGCATGCGCCCCTCAAACAACTTCCAGAAGGCACGGACATTCGCCAGGGCGACCGGCTTGATCAGGGCGCCGCCGAGGCCGCCGAACCCGCCCTTGGGTTTGATCACGACGGTCTCGCGCTCCGGATCCACGACGAGCCCGTTCCCAACCGAGTTGATGAGGGAGAGAAAGTCCACGCCGACCCGATCGAGCACCTGCGCCATTTTCTCGTGGTGCGCCGGATCGAAATAAGGAGGCAGCTTCACGCCCATCGGCACGCGGACGACCTCGCGAACCTGCCGGAGCAGCCGCTCCGACGCCTCGGCGTCATACCCGATCTGCGGCTCGCCGGGAATGTTCGGGCAGGACAGGTTGACTTCCATCAGGTCGGGCCCCGCGGCGTCAAGGGCCCGCGCGATCGTCACGAAGTCTCGCTCGCATAACCCGGCCACGCTCGCGATCACGGGCTTGCCGAACCGCTTGAGCTCGGGGATCAGCTCCGCATACGCACGGTATCCGAGGTTCGGAAGCCCCATCGAGTTGATGGAGCCCAGAGGGATGGCCTGATAGCGGGGCTCCGCATTGCCCTGACGAGACTCGAGCGTCATGGATTTGGTGACGACCGCGCCGGCTCGAGAGGCGGCCAGCGCCATGAGCTCGTCGCGGGTCACGCAGAGCGCCCCCGAGGCGTTCATGAAGCAGCCGGGGAATCGCACCCCGGCGATCGTGACGGAGAGGTCCATGGTTTTCACGCCGGCACCGGCTCGGACACCAGCCTGCCGTCGTGCATGCGGTGCGTCCGGTCGGCCTCGCGCGCCGCCGCCTGGCTGTGTGTGACGAGGAAAATCGTCTGCCCCAGATCCCGCTGGAGCTTCTTGAGGAGCGCGATGATGTCGGCGCCGTGCTTGCTGTCCAGATTGCCGGTCGGTTCATCGGCCAGAATGAGCGGAGGCCGATGCACGAGGGCCCTCGCCACGGCGACCCGCTGCTGCTCGCCGCCCGACAGCTCACTGGGTCGGTGGCGCGCGCGCGGCTCCATGTCGACGATCTGCAGGCTCTCGGCCACACGCCGGCGAACGGCCTGGCCCCTCTCGCCCCGGAGCAGGAGCGGAAGCGCGACATTCTCTTCCGCGGTGAGTCCCGGAATGAGGTGAAACGCCTGAAAGACCATCCCGATCACCTCGCGCCGCACCCGCGTCCACTCGGCATCGCTGAACTGGGCGGCCGACCGGCCCAGCAGCACCACGTCGCCGGAGGTCGGTTGGTCAAGACCGGCGATGAGGTTCAACAAGGTGCTCTTGCCGCAGCCGCTCGGGCCCATCAGCGCACAGAACTCGCCTTTCGCGAGCTCCAGGGAGACTCCCCGCAACGCGTCGATCACCGCCCCGCCGCGCACGTACTGTTTGGTCACTTCGTGAAGCGATACCATAAGTACTTATCTATCTCTCGCGCACAGCTCTGGCTGTCTCGCCCATGAAAGTCAATCCGTAGTCGATCCTGCGATCCTCCTCTCCCTCCCCTCTCCCCCGGGGGGAGAGGGCTAGGGTGAGGGGGACATGGCGGGCGTAAGTATTGAGTCGATTTCTCAGAAAATACTATAGGGCAAGTGGCTCGTTCTTACCACAACCTTATGGACCCCCACAACCTTGACAGACACGCTGGGACGGGCTACACAGCTCCTGCGCCTTTCCCGGGCGCGCTTCACCCGACGCCAGCGTCCTCGCCAGGAGACCGCCGTGTCGTCCCTCGCCTCGCTCGCTCGGCACCTGCTCCACACGCTCTTGCCGGTGGACTGTGCGTCCTGCCGGGTTGCGCTCCGTGACGACCCCGTCCCCTTTTTCTGCCGTGCGTGCTGGAGTGAGATTCGTCCCCTGGCGGGGCCGGCCTGCCCGCGATGCGGCCGGCCGTTCTTTTCCTCCGCGGCGCTCGTCAACAGCCCCACGCACCGCTGCAGCGACTGCCGGCTCCGCCGCCCGTCGTACACCCGGGCGTGGTCCTTGTACGCTTACGAGGGGCCTCTTCGCGACGCCATTTGCCTGTACAAGTACCGGGGGAAGGTGTCCCTTCGCGACGCGCTGGTTCAGCTCATGGTAGTGCGTTGGC
>JBFKNO010000166.1:0-6417 GCA_041629275.1 Nitrospiraceae bacterium | reverse complement strand
TCGTCCCGCTGAATCCGATCGGTCCGGACCGCCTCGGGGAGGCTTCCATCAAGTGGCCCAGGGTCTTTGGTGATGCGCGCCGCCCCCATGTCGTGTTGCTCGTCGGCGGGACTTCCCCGGTCTGCCGGCTGGACAGCGAGACCGCTCGGAAAATGGGGAGGGCAGTCCGCGCATTCGTGGAGGAGGCCGGCGGGACGGTGCACGCCTTGACCAGCCGGCGCACCGGGCACGCCGCGACCAAGGCGCTCGAGGAGGCGCTCGGCGCCGCCCATCACGTCCAGCGCTGGCATCCCGGAGGACAGGAAAACCCCTACCTCGGCTACCTGGCGACCGCCGACGCGGTGATCGTCACGGGGGAAAGCGAGTCCATGCTGGCCGAAACCGCCGCGTCAGGGAAGCCGATGTACATTTACCCCCTGCCGGCGCGACGCCTGGGCATGGCGGAACGGCTCAGAGCCTGGCTGGTCAGGCGGGGTCAGGCCCGACCGGCGAACAACCGGGGGACCGTTCGCCCGCAGCAAGGGCTCGAATACCTGTGCGCCAGAATCATTGCGAGCGGCATCGTCCTCCCTCCCCGCAATATCCGCGCGCTGCACCAGAGACTGTTCGATCTTGGAGTCGCCCGTCCGTTCGGCGCCCCCCTGGAGCTCGGCGCGCGACCCTGCCTCAATGAGACCGAGAAGGTGGCGCACCGGGTCCGGGCGATGATGGGACTCAGTGACGTCGAGGACCATCCGTCTTTGACCCGTGCCACGGAAGCGGTGGCGACCAACGTTTCATCCTGAGCCATAATTTTTTGCGTGCTTCATGTTCATCTTTGCTTCTCCTGCTTCCCATCTGAGTGTCGCCGCGCCATCTTATGGCGCCGTTTCTGGCAGCATAAGATGCTGCAGCTACCTCGCTCCCCAGCCTCGTGTGGGTACTGATTGGTTGTTTAGGAAATAACTCTGTATGGCGTATCTCAACCTTGAAGGGCTCAACCAGATCGATCCGGACGCGTTCCGCTCACAGCAGCCGTATCCCTGGATCAATCCGGAGGGGCTGCTCACGGAGGAAGGGTACCGGCGCCTGCAAGGCAGCCTGCCGGATGCCTCGCTGTTCGAGGCGCGGTTCGGCCACCAGCGCAAATACGGGCAGACAAGCCACGACCGGTACACCCTCGAGTGGCGTGACGACCTTCCGGTGGCGCCGCCCTGGAAAGCGTTCGTCGAGGAGCTCCAGGGCCGCGAGTACCAGCAGTTCCTGCGACGGCTGCTCGGCACCAGCTCGTTTCATCTGAGCTTTCACTGGCACTACACGCCGAACGGGTGCTCGGTGTCGCCCCATTGCGATGCGAAGCGAAAGCTGGGCTCACATATTTTTTACTTCAACACGAAAGAGGATTGGGATCCATCCTGGGGAGGAGAGACCGTGATTCTGGACGACCACGGGCGCTTCAGTCCGGACTCGGCTCCCAAGTTCGAAGACTTCGAGCGCGCGCTCGGCGCTCAGGCACTTGGCAACTACAGCCTGCTCTTCATCCGACGGGGAAACTCCTGGCACGGCGTGCGGGAGATCCTCTGCCCCGAAGGCGCGCTCCGCAAGGTGTTCATTGTCGTCATCAACCGCTGGAGCCTGGGAACCCAGATCCGCAGCTACCTCTTCGGCCGCCATGCAGCAGGGTATTGAAACCGTGGTTTCCAGCGCCCCTGAGCGCCCGGACCCCCCGGTGAACGAACGCCCCGCCCTTCACCTGGCGTTGTTCATCTCCGGTCTCTCCGTGGGCGGTGTGCAACGGTCGATGCTCGCGCTGGCGCACGGATTGGCGAGCCGGGGGCATCGGGTCGACCTGGTCGTTCCCAAGCGAAGCGGGTTCTTCGAGTCCTCCGTGTCGCCTCTCGTCCGCCTGGTCAACATCGAACACTGGTGGATGCGCCTGCCCGTGATCGGCTGGTGGAAACGCACCCGCGCGCTGGTCAGCCCGCCAGCCCTGGCCCGTTATCTGTCGAGCGAGCGCCCCGATGTCCTGCTGTCGGCCTCGCACTACGTCAACCTGGCCGCAGTCTGGGGCCGCACGTTGGCGGAAACCGAGACACCTCTGGTGATCAGTCAGCGGACGCACCTGTCACGCGCGATCATGAACACGGATTTTCCCACGGGACGGCGACCGCTGCTCGGCTGGATGGCGCGGCGATTCTATCGGCGCGCCGACGCGATTCTCGCCGTCTCCGAGGGCGTCGCCGACGACCTCGCCGCGGTCGCCGCGCTGCCACGGGACTCGATCCGAACGATCAGCAATCCGGTCGTGACGCCAGACCTGGCGAGCAGGGCCTCGGATCCGGTGGACCACCCGTGGTTTGCCCCCGGGACCCCGCCGGTCATCCTTGGCGTCGGCCGGCTGGCTGCGCAAAAGGACTTCGCGACCCTCATCCGGGCCTTTGCCAGGGTCCGTGCGAGCCGGCCCGTGCGACTCATGATCCTCGGCGAGGGGAGGAAGCGCGGGGAGCTCGAGGCGCTGGCGGACTCGCTGGGCGTCCGAAAGGATCTGGCCATGCCGGGGTTTTCCGAGAATCCCTTCGCGTACATGGCGCGGGCGGCGGTCTTTGTCCTCTCCTCGGGGTATGAAGGCCTGCCCGGCGTCCTGATCCAGGCCATGGCCTGCGGCTGCCCGGTGGTCAGCACCGACTGTCCGAGCGGACCGCGCGAGATCCTTCAGGAGGGACGATACGGGCCGCTCGTTCCCGTCAACGACGACGAAGCGCTGGCCACTGCCATCGGGACCGTGCTGGACAAGCCACCCGATCGCGCCTGGCTGTCTGCGCGCGCTGCGGAGTACTCGGTTGACCGCGCAGTGGATCAGTACCTCGAGGTTCTCTATGAAGTCCATGCCAGGGGCGTTGACCAGCCCGCCGCCCACGCCGGAGCTTCCGGTGGGGCCTGAGCACGAGATGGTTTTCGTCGGGGCGCGACATCGCCACACCCCCAACTCTCTTGAGCATCTGTTATGCGTCTGCTCCTGACATTCGCCCTCACGTATCCCTGGCGTAGCGCCTTCACGTTGCTCGCGATGCTGATCGCGGGCGTGATGGAAGGGGTTGGACTCTTGCTGCTCTTGCCGATGCTGAGCATCGCGACGGGAGAACAAGGTCCCGTGGACGACAACACCTTGGCCGGACTCGGGCACCTGCTCACCGAGGCCCTGACGAGGCTCGGGATCACGCCCTCGGTCGGATCGTTGCTCATCCTTATCGTCGCGTGCATCGTGTTGAAAGGTGCTCTGCTCCTTCTTGCCCGGACACAGATCGGCTACACGGTTGCTCATGTCGCCACGGACTTGCGTCTGGCCCTGCTCCGTGCGCTCCTGGCCGCGCGATGGGAATATTACCTGCGGCAACCCGTCGGAAGCCTCGCCAACGCTGCGGGCACGGAGGCCATCCGTGCGTCGGCCGGCTACCTCTACGGCGCGTCTGCCGTGGCCATGCTGATTCAGGCCTGCATCTATGCGACCGTCGCCCTGCTGGTGTCATGGGAGGCCGCCCTGGCGTCCCTCCTGGCGGGCGCGGTCGTGATTCTGGCATTGAGCAGGCTGATGCGCAAAACCCACCGTGCCGGCTTGCGCCAAACGCAGTACCTGAAATCTCTGCTGACTCGCCTCACCGACAGCCTGCAATCCGTCAAGCCATTGAAAGCCATGGCGCGGGAAAGCCTCCTGGGTCCTGTGCTCGAAGCAGACAACACCCGATTGAACCGGGCGCTTCGGCGAGAGGTCATCAGCTTGGAGGCGCTCGCCACGTTGCAGGAGCCCATGCTCGCCGTGATTCTTGCGGTGGGATTGTATGTCGCCCTCACCCAGTGGGGGATGCAGTTCAACGCGGTCATGGTCATGGTCCTGTTGCTCGCCCGGCTGCTGACGCATCTCACGAAGGTCCAGCGGCAGTACCAGAGAATGCTCTCACAAGAAAGCGCCTTTTGGTCCATGCAGGATGCCATCGAGAAAGCCAAGCGAGATTGCGAGAAGACGGCCGGCGGCATTCCCCCGCGCCTTGAGAAATGCGTCCGCTTGGAGAAGGTCAGCTTCGCCTATGACAACACCCTCGTCCTGAGGAGAGCCACGCTCGACATCCCAGCTCGCTCCTTCACGGCCATTGTGGGACCCTCGGGAGTCGGAAAGAGCACCCTCGCGGATTTGATCACGGGTTTGCTGCGTCCACAGCAAGGACAGATCTGGATCGACGACGTTCCATTTGAGCAGATGAACCTGCTCATGTGGCGGCAGTCGATCGGATATGTGCCCCAGGACACGTTTCTGCTGCATGACACGGTCCTGCACAATGTCACGCTGGGAGATCCTGCGCTCACCCAAGCCGACGCCGAGGCGGCGCTGCGCGCCGCAGGAGCCTGGGAGTTCGTGACCGCCATGCCCGACGGAATCCAGACCTCTGTCGGAGAGCGCGGGGCGGCCCTGTCCGGAGGTCAACGCCAGCGGATCGCCATCGCGAGGGCGCTGGTCAACCAACCACAACTGCTGATCCTCGACGAGGTCACCAGCGCACTGGATCGGGAAAGCGAAGCCGCCATCTGTCGGACGTTGCGAGAACTCCGCGGACGTCTGACCATTCTGGCCATCTCGCATCAACCTGCGCTCGTCGAGGCGGCTGAGAGAGTGTATCGCCTTCAGAACGGAACGGCGGTCCTGATCATGGACGGTGGGACTCCGGTCGCGGCCTCACCGGTGTTACACGGCGAGACGAACCTCGCCGGAGGGTGAAGGGGGGATAATCAACACAGACGATGTGCGGCATCGCCGGATTCATAGAGAGAGCTGGCCAGCTCGGTGACGGCCCCTTGCGGGACCGGGTCCATCGCATGGCCGACACGTTGCGTCATCGCGGGCCTGACGGATGCGGTGAGTGGGTCGATCCCCAGGCGGGCGTCGCGCTGGGCCATCGGCGCCTGGCCATCATCGACCTGACGCCGGCGGGGGCGCAACCCATGGTGTCCGCCTGTGGTCGATTCGTCATGACCTACAACGGCGAGGTCTACAACTTTCCGGAGCTCCGCCGTGAGCTTGAGTCTTTCGGGCATCGGTTTCGGGGGCAGTCGGACACGGAGGTGGTGCTCGCCGCCCTCGCCGCATGGGGAATCGAACCCGCTCTCAGGCGCATGAACGGCATGTTTGCCTTGGCTCTCTGGGACAGGCAGGCCCGCACGCTGACCCTGGCACGGGACCGCGTGGGGAAAAAACCTCTGTACTATGGGTGGTGCGGGAACACGTTCCTGTTCGCCTCAGAGCTCAAGGCACTGGCCCCCCACCCGTCCTTCGTCCCCGAGCTCGACCTCGACGCGCTGGGGCTGTTCCTCCAGTATTCTTGGATTCCGGCTCCCTATTGCATTTACAAGCGGCTGCACAAGCTTCTACCCGGCACCTATCTGACCGTCGACCCTGCGTGCCGGGGCGGCGAGGTTGCGCCGCAGGCTTTTTGGTCCGCCCGTGACGTGGTGTCTTCCGGCGAACGCGCTCCGCTCGTGCGGTCCCTTGACGAGGCCGCGGACATCCTGCATGCGTCGCTTGCGCAAGCGGTGACGCGGCGCATGGTCGCGGACGTCCCGCTCGGGGCTTTGCTCTCAGGCGGCGTCGATTCTTCGCTCGTGGTCTCGCTGATGCAGGCCGCGAGTGACCGGCCGGTCAAAACGTTCACGGTCGGATTTCGGGAGGCTTCATTCAACGAGGCTGACCATGCGCGAGCGGTGGCCCGCCACCTCGGCACGGACCACACCGAGCTCTACGTCACCCCTGAGGACGGGCTGAAGGTCATCCCAAACCTTCCGGCGATCTACGACGAGCCGTTCGCCGATCCGTCCCAAGTCCCGACGTGCCTCATTTCAGCACTCACGCGACAGCATGTGACGGTCGCGCTCTCGGGGGATGGCGGTGACGAATTGTTCGCAGGATACAAGCGCTATCGCAGCTCTGCCACCTACGGCCGTGTTCTTCGATGGTTCCCAAAGCTGGTCAAAGAGGGAGCGGCCGCGCTCCTGCGAAGGTTCGATTCAGCACGCTGGGCGTGGGTCGGCGCACAGGGGGGCCTTGATAAGGCGCAACCAATCGAGAAGGCACAACCAGGGTCGTTTGAGAATCTCGAGCGCATTGCCAACCGGATGATCGCGATGGATCCGCAAGATCTCCTTGCCCGACACCACGCCCGATGCCGGACGCCCAGTGATTTCGTGCCCGCTGCGGCCCCCCTTTCGACCCTGCTCACGGACCCGTCACGGAGGCCGTCATTTTCCGAGCCGGTGATCGGCATGCGATTCCTGGACTTCTCGGAGTATTTGCCGGACGGCGTCCTCGTCAAGGTCGACCGGGCCAGTATGGCCGCCGGACTCGAAGTCAGATGCCCGTTCCTCGACTCACAGGTCGTCGAGCTGGCCTGGCGC
>JBFKNO010000165.1:0-6422 GCA_041629275.1 Nitrospiraceae bacterium | reverse complement strand
CCCGCGCTCCAGCACCGTGGGCACGGGAATGACCATGGCGAATTCCTTCACGTCCCCGCGAAAATCGTTCGCCATGGTGATGACCGTCTTGTCGTCGTGCCGCACGATCGCGACCTCCGATGCCTTGTTGTAGAGCTTCGTGTCCGCCTTCGCGACATAGAAGCCACAGAATCCGAAGGCCGTGCCGGTCCAGCTCAGCGCCGCCAGCACGAGTGAGCAACAAACTGAGAGGCGTGTCATGGGATCCTCCTTTGTGTGTCAGTGATTCGAACAGCCCGATGGCCACATGGCCGTCACCGGGCTCCCCTTCCCGTGAACAACGTAGGAATGAGGGCTGAGGCGCCGATCCGAACGAGCGCGGGGGTCGTCCGGATCCGTGGCGCGGCGGTCCCGTGAGGCAGCGCCCAGTCGTACCTCGTGCCGGTGAGCAAGCGATCGAGGAGCGGGACGACCGGGGCGCAGCAGACCAGCGCCCAGAGCAAGCCGTTCGGCCGGTAGAGACCGAACTGCACGAAGAGGGCGCCGAGGGCCACCATCGCGGCGAAGACCATCCGTCCCGCGCGCGAGTTCGGGGTGGTCTTCGGATCGGAGATCATGAAAAAGGCGAAAATGAGCAGCGCGCCGTTGTGCAGGTGATGAAGCGGAATGGCGAGGGGATCGCCGAGCCAGAGCGCGCGGCCCATGACGAGGGCGATGTAGGTGGCCAGGAAGCCGTAGGTCACGTCGCTGCGCGCGGCGCGGTTGACGACGAGGCCCCCGAGGCAGGCGGTGAGAAAGGCAGCGTACGCTTCCCGCCCCCACTGGCCGGGCGAGACCCAGCCCAGGCCGAGGCTCAGCATCACGACGAGGGCGAAATTGGTGGGATTGAAGACGTGCTTGTCGTCCAAGCGAAGCACAAATTTGCTGGCAATGGCCAGATACGCGGCCATGCCGGCGACGATCGGAGAGTTGGTACGAAGGAGCAGGCACAAGGACAAGCCGGAGATCAGCGCGCTCTTGGGGTCGAACTTCGGGAGGCCCCAGAGCTGCGTGCCGGCATACTGGGCGGCCAGCGCGGTGGCCAGGATGACGGTGGCATTGGCGGGCTGGACCTCGAAATTCAGCCACAGCAGCCCATAACTCAGGAGCCCGGCGAGCATCGTGATTTGATACAGACGCGGATCGAGACTGGCGGCGGCTTCTCTCGCGCGAGCCATGCTGAGCGAGCTCATGGCGGTCCTCCCGGTGAATGTTCATCCTCTTGCCTGGATATGCCGCGGCGAGAGGAATCCTTTCAGCCGGGGAAGTAGTTGGTTTTCCTATGGTTAGGAAGGGAGGGGACGTTCAGGCCGGCCAGCGAGGTCAGTCCGGGGCGAGGAGAGCTTGCGGGGAAATTGGTCTTCAAGCAGGGGTCTTCTCCGATCGAGCCTTGGTTTCCCGTCGAAGCCGGTTCATCAGTGTTTCGATCGTCGACATGCTCACACGGGCTCCTGGATGGACAGGGACCGGCGTACTGCATAGATCTGCTCAGGCGTCGCGTTGAGCGAGGCGAGGACGCGACAGGCAGGCCGGATACCAGAGATGTGAGCTAAGATGTGAAGGCATGCGCGATGCGTGTGACACGAAGCGCCGCTGGGTTATTTTTCGCTCTGCCGCCTCAGTGCGTACGCCTCGAGCTTGGTACAGTAATTGGCAATGCCATGGTCGCGGAACCCGGCTTTCCACTCGACGGCCAGGCGCTGCAACACCCAGACGGCACGGTCGATGAGACTCGGGTTGGCGATCAGCCGCAGGTCACGGCAATCTTCCCGGCAGGCGGTGAGATAGCGCATGTCGCCGTGATGGCGGTACCCACGGAAGCTTTCAAGGAACTTTCCCAGCCAGGCGCGTACGTAGGGGATCGGGATGAAGCGCCCCAGGAAGATCACCAGGTCGATGGTCCACGTGGGCGGCACCCGCGGCACGGCGTCCGCGGCGTTGACGACGCGATAGATGGGGGCTTTGATGGCGTCTCCGAATTCGCTGTTGCCCACGCGAGGGCTTCCGAACGTGTAGCACGCCGCGACGTTGTCCCCCGTCAGCGCGCGGGCTGCGATCACCGCAAGCGCGCCGCCCAACGAGTGGCCGGTGACGTAGAGCTTGTAATCAGACAACGCCGACACCTCCCGCATGATGTCGGGCTCGACGGTGGAGAAGGCCTCCTGGAATCCGTCGTGCACCTTGATTCCGTCCCGATTGTAGAAACGCGCATTCAGATCGGTTTTGATATCCTGAAAGTTCTTCTCGGTGCCCCGAAAGGAGAGGACCGCCATCCGGTCTGATTCCCGCTTGGCGAGGAATGCCTGGGTGCCCCTGTTGTTGAAGCTCGCCGCGAGCTCGAACCCTGCGATGGCCAGAAACGTCTTCAGCGCGTCCAGCTCAGCGCCCGGCTTGACCAGGGAGTCTCTGAAGAACACCGCCACTTCCCGCTTGATCTTCTCCTCGTCGCCGAGTTGCGCGAGTCTCCTTGCCAGGTCGTTCAGAAGCTCCGCGTCGCTCTCGAACTTCTTGTACGCGAGGCGGGACATTTCCGCCATCAGCCAGGCGGTGCGATCGCTATAGGCTGCGCGGGCGACTGGCGGCGTAAGGAGCTCTGTGTGCTGAAAAGGGATGGGACTGCTCATAGGATACACCGCTCCTTCGAGACTGGTGGGGGCCCCACGGCTGGACTTACCTAGCCGTTTCTCCGGTCGATGTCAACAGCCAGGACGACTTGACGGGCCTGCCGGGACCGACGGCCGGATCTCACCACGCAGCCTCGTCCGTTGATCGTCACAGGCAGGGCCGCGGGCCGCACTCCGCGGTGAGAGCCGCCGACGGCTCTGGACGATCGGGTCGGAATGTGAGACAAAGGGTTCCCCTCGTGCTTGGCTCTCTCTCGCCAAGGAGGCAGAATGATCGTTAGGGATTCACGGAAGGCTGCGACGCGACTCTTCTGGTTCCTTGCGGCGCTGGCCTGGCTCATCGCCGGCTGTGCGGGTTCTGAAAGCGACCGGGCTCTCAGTGCGTCCTACGTCCGAACCGAGTTGACGGAATGGATCGTGCCCTGGGCAAATACCCGTCCTCGCGACCCGTTTGTCGATGAACGGGGCAAGGTGTGGTTCGTGGGGCAGCGAGGCGATTACCTCGCCGTGCTCGACCCGGAGGACGGCTCGTTCGAGCGCGTCGACCTGGAGCCGGGTGCGGGCCCCCATAACCTGATCGTGGACGATCACGGGGCCGTGTGGTACGCGGGCAATCGCGCGGCGCACATCGGCCGGCTGGACCCTCATTCCGGCGGGATCACCACCTACCCGATGCCGGACCCCGCTGCCGGGGACCCCCATACGCTGGTACGTAATCGAGAGGGCCACATCTGGTTTACCGTGCAGCAGGGGAACTTCGTGGGGAGGCTGACGATGGCGACGGGCGAGGTTCGTCTCATCCCGGTGCCCACGGCCCATGCGCGTCCCTATGGGATCGTGCTCGACCCGAAGCAGCGGCCATGGCTCACTGAGTTTGGCGCCAACAAGCTCGCGACGGTCGATCCCGCGACCCTAGCCCTCACGGAGGTCTCCCTGCCTCGTGCCGATGCCCGCCCCCGCCGCCTCGCGGCGACCTCGGACGGAGCCATCTGGTACGTGGACTACGCCGAGGGCTACCTCGGCCGTCTCGACCCGGGCACGGGAGACATCACGGAATGGCCGGTTCCCGGCGGCAGCGATGCCTATCCCTACGGGATGGCTGCGGACGATCGGGACCGGCTGTGGTTTGTCGAGACCGGTCCGGACCCCAATCGCCTGGTGGGGTTCGATCCAAAGGCCGGCGCCTTCTTCAGTCTGACGGAGATCCCGAGTGGAGGTGGGACGGTGCGGCACATGGTGTTTCACGGACCGACGCGCACGCTCTGGTTCGGGACGGATACCAACACGATCGGCCGGGCGCGGGTGCCGTGACGCAATCCTCCGCATCACCGTCGCGATAAGGCCGGGTCATAGCGGACAATGTCGCACGCGCATCCCTCGACATTCTGATCGACCCACATCTCGAACTGTCCGTCCTGGTCGTTGTCGTACCAGTAGAACAGGGGGAACTGCTTGGCCTCGATCACCACGGTGTGAGACTCGCTGGGCTCGGTGGATTGGATCTGGCGTGCCGTGCGGTAGTCGACGACCCCATTTTCGGCGACCGAGTATTCTCTGAAGTAGAAACCCACGACGTAATCGACGTCCTCGTGGATCAACTGGTCGTCTCCGGGCTCCGGCGGTAGAGGATTCGCAAGCCCCGGCCCGGTGAGACCCCACATCAGCATCAGGGTGATGGCCGCAAGCTGTAGGCTCGTGCTGCTTTTCATGACGTCACCCCTCCCCTCTCCGGTAGGGATTACGCTGTCACGATTCTTCTCTTCCCCGGTTCCTCTTATATATTGTAGTGAGCAACGCCGATGCCAGGCTGGTCGGCATGGCATCGTGGGCGCGGGACTGGCGCTAACTCCCTGATTTTGCGAGCCGGGGTGGTGGCGGAAGGGGCTGTCGTTACAGGAGGGTGATCATACCATCGGGGCCTGCAGGAGCCGAGCACTGCCCACGACGGCGACAGTCTGCGGCGGGATTTTCACAGGAGAGCCTGCCCCATACCAACGAGCAGACCCGGAGGCATATGAAACCTATGGGTGGGACGGAGACGAGTGTGAAGGGCTCCGCACGGAGGTTGCACAGCCTCACGGGCTCGCCGTTATTCGGGGCCGGCTGCGCGTCTGCGCTTCTTGATCTCAGCCCGATGGCGTTTGCTCTCGAGGCGCCGGCGCTTCGCGCTTTTGGTCACCCTGGTGGCGATGCGCCTCCGTGGTGGAAGGCGTATGCCGCGCAGCCTCTCCGCGAGCTTGTCCAGCGCATCTTGTTGGTTGAGCCGTTGGGAACGGTGCCGATCGCTCGTGACGATGAAGTCGCCGGCGCTGGTCACGAGCGAGGGGAAGGCCTCGCACAAGCGGCGCTTCTGGGCCGGGTTGAGCGCCTGGGATGCGGCCACCTTGAAGCGGAGCTCGACCTTGGTGGAGACCTTGTTCACGTGCTGGCCGCCCGGACCGCCGCTCCGCACGTAGCGAAACTCCAAGTCCGACTCGGGAATGAACCAGTCACTGTCGACCCTGAGGGGAGGCACGGCTCCGTATTCTGACCGCCATCGGGATCAGACGCAACCTTGCGATGCCGAATTCTCCTCAGGCCCCGGAGGCGACCTGCCAGCTCTCGGCTCTGACGCGTCGGATATTGAAGGTGGTGATGGGCTGTTTGAAGCCTTTGAGAGAGAGCTCCCCGACAAGATCAGCTTCCGCTATCGTTCCCACCGTCTGCAGGAGCTGGTGCGAGACCAGAATCTGCCCCGACTTGGCCTCATGGCACAGGCGGGCGGCAAGATTGGTGACCGGACCGATGGCGGCGTAGTCCCAGCGTCCCTCGAAGCCAATGACGCCGATGGTGGCCTTCCCGTTCGCGATCCCGATTCCGAACCCGAGTCGATACCCGCGTGCGTCCCACTTGCGGGCCAGCACGGCGACGCCATCGCGCATGGCCTGAGCCATCCTCACCGCCTGTTCGGTGGGATTGGCGACCGGGACCGGATCGTTGAAAAAGATCACCATGCCGTCGCCTGCGAATCGTTCGAGAGTCCCGTCGTATTGCGTGACGATCCTGCCCATCTCCGCGTGATACTCATGCAGCATTTCCATGAGCTCGTCCGGCTTGGCCGTCTCTGCGAACGAGGTGTAGCCGCGCAGGTCGATGAAGACCACGGTGATATCCTGACGGTGGCTTTTCAACGGATTCTCCGCACCGCCGGACAGAATCAGGTCGGAGAGCTGGGGAGAGAAGAAGCGTTTCAGGATGCCCAATCGTTCGATTTCGCCGACTTGCGTTTGCACGCGCTTCTCGAGCAGCTGATTCCACTCGGCGAGCTGCGTCGCCTGGCGCTGCACCTGATGGTTGGCCTCTTCCAACTGCGCCGTCCGCACCCGGACCATGTCCTCCAGGCCGACGTTGAGCGCCTCGATCTGGCGGTACGCATCGGCGTTATCGAGGGCCACGGCGAGCTGACTGGCGACGGTGGTCATGACGTCGAGGTCGCTGTCGCTCACCGCGTGATCCTGGGTGCGATCGACCGTCAGCGCGCCGATGACACGGTCCTTGACCTTGAGGGGGACGGACATGAACGATTTCGCATCGCTCATGGCGACCAGTTGCTGATTGATCGGGTGCAGCCGGTCCCACGCTTTGCGGACGTCCTGGACGAGCACGGGCTCCTCGCGGAGCAGCACGGTACCTTCGATGCTGTTCGGATTGGTCACGGGGACTTCCGATGAGCGGATAAAGGTTTTCACATCTTCCGGGACCCCGACCAAACGGCCGTCGAGTGCGATTCCGCGCGCCTTG
>JBFKNO010000164.1:0-6423 GCA_041629275.1 Nitrospiraceae bacterium | reverse complement strand
GGTAAGGGGGTAATTGCGGGATGAGCCGACTGCCTGGACTGACCAATTACCTAATTACCCGCTTACCTAATTACGTGTTTTGAAATCATCATGTGGTATTTCCTCTACAATGTGGGACTGATGTTGGCATCGCCGGTGATTCTGCTCGTGCTGGCGAGCAAGAAACGCTGCCGGCCCGGCCTCGCGCAACGCCTTGGTCTCCACCTCCCCCGTTTTGGCGAAGCGACAGACGCAAAAGACGCGATGGACGCTCCTGTCATTTGGTTTCACGCCGTTTCACTGGGCGAGGTGACGGCCGTCGCCCCCCTCGTGCAGGCGCTCCACGCCCGATTCCCCCACAGCCGCATGGTGGTGTCCACCGTCACGGAAACCGGACGGGAAGCGGTCGAGAAGCGGCTGAGCGGCATCGCCACGCACCGGTACGCGCCGCTGGACTTCCCCGGGGCGGTCGCGCGCGCCGTCGAGGCGATCCAGCCAGACCTCTTCGTCTTCGTCGAGACGGAGCTGTGGCCGAATCTGCTGCGGGCGCTGGCCAAGCGGCGGGTGCCGGCCGTGCTGGTCAACGGCCGGCTCTCGACGCGCTCCTTCCGCGGGTACCGCCTCGTCAAGCCGTTCATGGCACGCGTGCTCGGGCACGTGACGTGGTTGCTGATGCAGTCCGACCGTGATGCCGAGCGCATCATGGCCCTCGGAGCGCCGACCGAACGGGTGCAGACAACCGGGAATATCAAGTTCGATCAGCCTGCTCCTCCTCCCGGCGAGCGGCTGACACGAGCGGCGTTGGGTCTCACCGAAGGGGAGGAGCTCCTTCTTGCGGGCAGCACGCACCCTGGGGAGGAGGAGGACCTGCTCGAGGCCTACCAGCGCCTGCAGCAGGAGTTTCCCAAGCTCGTCTTGATGCTGGCGCCCCGCCATATCGAGCGGGCGACGGATCTCGCGCGCACGGTGCGTGCGCGAGGGCTCGCTGTCGTCACGCGCAGGGGGCGCGGGGCACAATCCGACGCGGCCGACAACAAGCCAGGGCTCCGTGTGATCGTGCTGGAGACGCGGGGTGAGCTGGCCTCCCTGTACAACCTGGCCGTCGTGGCCTTCGTGGGCGGCACCTTGATTCCGGTTGGCGGGCACAACCTCTTGGAGCCGGCACAATGGGGCAAGCCCGTGTTCTTCGGGCCGTACACCGACCATTGTGCCGAGATCGCAGACCTGCTCGAGCGTTTGGGTGGGGGCGCGCGTGTCCGGAACGGTCAGGAGCTCGTCACACGGTTGGCTCCTGTGCTGCGAGACCGAGGGCTCCTTCTGAACATGGGGCAGCGCGCCCACGATGTCGTCAAGGACAACCGCGGGGCCCTCAAGCGTGACCTGGATCTCCTGGCCGGCCTGCTCACAGCCAGGCAAACACGGCTTCCGGTCGGCGAGGCCCCCCCACGTGATCTCCTGACGCGCGCCCAACAGAGCGGGCCAGCGAGGCCGCTGCTGCGGCTCCTAGCGGCGCTCTATGGAATTCCCGTCCGGGCTCGCAACTGGCTCTACGACTACAAGTGGCTGCGTCGTGACACCTTGCCGCGCCCCGTTCTGAGCATCGGTAACGTCACGGTCGGAGGGACCGGCAAGACGCCGGTCGTCATCCTCGCCGCAAACCGCCTTGCCTCACAGGGCGCACGTGTCGCAGTCCTGAGCCGGGGCTATCGGAGGCAGTCCGCTCGCGATCCCCTCCTGGTGTCGGATGGACGAGCGGTGCTGGCCCAGCCCGCCGAAGCCGGGGACGAGCCGCTGCTGATTGCCCAGCGGTGCCCGGGGGTGATCGTGGCGGTGGGGGGCGACCGATACCGCGTGGGATGCTGGGTGCTCGATCACTTCCCCGTCGACTGCTTCGTGCTGGATGACGGCTTTCAGCATCGACGTCTCGAGCGGACGGTCGACCTCGTCTTGGTCGATGCCACGGATGTCGAGGGGGTGCGAGGGCTCCTCCCAGCAGGGCGCCTCCGCGAGCCGCTGGCGGGCCTGGCTCGTGCCTCCGCAATCGTGGTCACGCGGGTGGAGGGGGCGCCGCACTGGCGACACACACTGGAGCCGCTGCTCGCTCGCTACGCCCCGCGTCAGCCTGTCATGCAGGTGCGATTCACGGCGGAGGCCGTCGTGGATGTCTCCAGCGGGGAGCGGCAGGAGATCGAGGTGCTCGACGGCAAGTCCGGCCTTCTGTTCAGCGCCGTCGCCAACCCGAATGCGTTCCGGCTGCTGGCCATCCAATGCGGCTTGAGAGTCCTCGAGGAACGGGTCTACACCGATCATTATCCCTACACGAAACGGGATGTGAGCGACATTCTTGCGCTCGCCAGGAGCTGCCGTGCAGATCTGATCCTGACGACGGAGAAAGACGCGACCAAACTCGCCCCCTATCTTCCGCCTGACGCGCAGGTGCTCGCGCTCCGCCTCGGCACCGACGTGGTTGAGGGACAAGAGCGGCTCGAGGCCCTGCTCCGGCCCGTCACGGGGGCCAAGCCGACAGCGGTCTGTGCGTAATCACGACATCAAGAAACTCATGGTCCGTCCGCCGAATTGGATTGGCGACGCGGTCATGAGCGAACCCGTGCTCGCGGCCTTACGCGAGCTGTTCCCGCAGGCCGAGATCACGCTGCTGGCGAAGCCGGCCGTCGCCGAGCTCTTTCACGCACACCCCGGCGTGGATCGGGTGCTCATCTATCAAGCTCCCGGGCGACACGGCGGGCTCGTTGGAAAATGGCGGTTGGCCAGAACGCTCAGCCGGGAGCGGTTTGACATGGCCGTGCTCCTGCAGAACGCCTTCGAAGCGGGCCTGCTGACCTGGCTCGCGCGGATTCCCCGCCGCTATGGCTATGCCACCGACGGTCGCGGGTGGCTGCTGACGGACCCCGTGCCGGTCCCGAGCGACGCGTCCCGGCTCCATCAAGCCGACTACTTCCTGAGGGTGCTCGACCCGCTTGCGCCGGGCAGGCCGCGGCGGTCTCCACGGCTTCACCTCACCCGGGGGGAGGACCAGGCTCTGGGGATGAAACTCAAGGAGGCGTCGGTCGATGCCCGCGATCTGCTCGTGGGGCTGAACCCCGGCTCGACCTACGGAGGCGCGAAGCGATGGCTCCCGGAGCGGTTCGCGGAGACGGCCGACGCCTTGGTGGACCGGCTGGGCCGTCAACACCACGCCCGCGTCCGGGTGGTCATCGTCGGGGCCAAGGGGGAGGAAGCCGTCGAGGACGTCATCGCCCGACGCATGACGCAGGCACCGATCCGACTCGCAGGCCAGACGACGGTCCGGGAGCTCATGGCGCTGGTGAAGCGCTGCCGCGTCTTCATCACGAACGACACGGGGCCGATGCATATCGCCGCCGCCTTCGGCGTGCCGGTCGTCGCGATCTTCGGCCCGACGAACCCGGCCGCGACCTCGCCGGCGGGAGGACCCTACACCGTTGTCCGCCGCCCCGTCGATTGCGCCCCCTGTCTCCTGCGCGAATGTCCCATCGATCACCGGTGCATGACGGGGGTCACGGTAGACGAGGTTGTGGCAGCGGCCATCGGCGCGGTGAACGTTGAAAGGTTGGAGGAACGTGCACAGATCCTGGATGGCGTCACCGTCTTCCTCGACCGGGACGGCACCCTCAATCCAGATACCGGATATCTCCGTCAACCCGAGGAGCTCGTGCTGTTTCCGGAGACGGGGACCAGCATCGCGCGACTGAACCAGGCCGGTGCGCGGGTGGTGCTCATCACGAACCAGTCGGGCGTCGGGCGCGGTTATTTTTCTTTGGATGACCTCACGCGAATTCACGGACGGCTGCGAGATCTCCTGGCCAAGGAGGGCGCTCGGCTGGACGGGATCTATGCCTGTCCTCACCATCCCGACGACGGCTGCGCCTGCCGCAAGCCTGGGACCGCGCTCGTGGAGCAGGCTGTCGCGGACCTGGGTCTGGACCTCTCGCGGGCGTATGTGATTGGAGACCAGGACAGGGATGTGGAGCTCGCCCACAAGATCGGCGCAAAGGGCATTCTGGTGACGGGTGACCCCGCACGTGCTGACAGGACTCGCCCCGTATCCGCGCATTGCGTGGCGCATGGTCTGGCCAGGGCCGTCGACTGGATCATTGCGGATGCCACTAGCCGGGGACGATCGTAATCGGGTAAGTGGGTAATTGGGTAATTCCGGAAAGAGTCGAGTGTGTCAGCGGACCAATTACCTATTTACCCATTTACCCAATTACCCACACAGCGAATCATGACCGACTATCGCCGAATACTGATCATCAAGCCCAGCTCGCTGGGGGATATCGTGCATGCCTTGCCGACCTTGTCGGCCCTGAGAGCGCGGTTCCCGAAGGCCTCCATCTCGTGGTTGGTGAAGCGGGAATGGGCGGACCTGCTGCATCGGGTCGAGCGTCTGGATCGGGTCTGGCCGGTCCGGCCCGGACTGTACGGCTGGCTGGCGGAGGTTCGCGCCCTTCGCGCGGCCCGCTTCGATCTGGTCGTCGATCTCCAGGGCCTCTTTCGCAGCGGGATCATGGCCTGGCTGGCGGGATCCCCGGTGCGGGTCGGGTTGGCCAACGCACGGGAGGGGAGTCCCTGGTTGTACACACATCGTGTGGGCATGCCCGATGCGGACATGCACGCGATCGACCGGTACCTGCTCGTGGCCCGGGCCCTCGGCGCGACCGTGCCGGCGAAGCCGGTCTACGCGCTCAGATCCTCGATCGCAGACCATGACCGGGTCGCGCGGTTGCGCCAGACGAAGGGCCTGTCCGGGGATCGTCCCTGGATTGCCATGGCGGTCTCGGCGCGCTGGCCGACCAAGCGCTGGCCGGCGGCCTCCTTTGCCGAAACGGCCGACCGGGTCCAGCAGGAGCGCCTGGGGCGGGTGGCGCTCATCGGCGGGCCCGATGACCGTGCGGTGGCGGACGAGGTCATGCGCGCGATGAAGACGGACGCCGCCGATCTGGTGGGCGCCTGCGGCGGCGGGCTGCTGCCCGCGCTTCTCCAGACGGCGGCGCTCCTCGTCTCGAACGACTCCGGTCCCATGCACGTGGCGGCGGCGGTGGGCACTCCCGTCGTGGCCCTGTTCGGTCCGACGAGCCCGCTCCGCACGGGTCCCTATGGCCAGCGGCACCTGGTTCTGCGGAACCCCGTGCCCTGTAGCCCCTGTTTCAGCAAGCGATGCAGGAATGCCACGTTTCTCGACTGTCTGAAGGGGATCTCGCCGAACGAGGTGGTCGCAGCGATTCGACAGCGGGTCAAGCCGTGAACAAGGTCTCTGCGGTGGTGATTGCCTACAACGACGAGCCGAACATGCGGCCCTGCCTGGAGTCGGTGACCTGGGCAGACGAGATCATCGTGGTGGATTCGCACAGCACGGATGCGACCGAAGCGATCGCGCGGGACTTCACCGATCAGGTGTTCCAGCACGACTTTCACGGGTTCGGGCGCCTCCGGAACGAGGCGGTGGCGCACGCGTCTCATGACTGGGTCTTCAGCCTCGACACCGACGAACGAGCAACGCCACAGCTGCGGGACGAGATCCGGGCGTTGCTGGATCGTGAGCCCGACGCACAGGCGTACCTCGTGCCCCGGCTCAACTTCTTTCTCGGACGCCCGATCACGCGGAGCGGGTGGTATCCGGATTATCGACAGCCACAGCTCTTTCGCAAGGACCGCATGCGGTACCGTGAGGACCTGGTCCACGAGGGGTTCGACGTCGAAGGGCGGATCGGGTACCTGAGGCAAGCCGCGCTGCAATATCCGTTCAGGAACCTGGATCACTACCTCGAGAAAATGGACCGGTACTCCGACCTCATGGCCAGGCGCATGACGGAGCAGGGTCGCGGGTTCCACGCGCATCAACTCGTGACGCACCCGCTCTATACGTTTTTCAAAATGTATCTGCTGCGGCGCGGCTTTCTGGACGGCGCGCCCGGTCTCATCTTGGCCGGTCTCTATGCCTATTACACGCTCGTGAAATATGCGAAGCTCTGGGAGCTCACGAGGGAAATAAAGACGTAATTGGGTAATTGCGTAACTGGGTAACTGGATGAGTTCATGCTTTCTTCCGCAATTACCTAATTGCCCACTTACCCAATTACGTCCTGACGTTACCCGGCCCCTTCGACACCGGCGCAGCGGGCGCCGTCCTCTGCCCACGGCCGGGATCTAATGGAGCAGCATTACCCGTGACGCTCAGCGGCTTCAGTATTTGTCGCAATGGTATCAAGTTCGACTACCCGTTCGACGAGGCGATCCGGTCGGCGTTGCCGATCGTGGACGAGTTCATCGTCAATGTCGGCCAATCGGATGACGGCACCCTCGAGGCCGTGCGCTCGATCGGATCGGACAAGGTTCGCGTCGTCACGTCCCATTGGGATGACTCGATGAAAAAAGATGGCCTCCTGTTCTCCCAGCAAACCAATG